>CAYPYM010000030.1:0-12543 GCA_964414435.1 uncultured Ignavibacteriales bacterium
CAAGTACTTCCTCTCCTTCCTCGTGGCCGAGTCATGCGGCAAGTGCACGCCCTGCCGCGAGGGGCTGTATCAGCTCTACGGGATGGCGAACAAGATCAGCGACGGCCGCGGCACCGAGGAGGATCTCGACCTGATGGAGAAGCTTTCGGAGAACATCATCATCGGGTCGCTCTGCGGGCTGGGCAAGTCGGGCCCGAATCCGTTCGTGAGCACGGTGCGGTATTTCCGCGACGAGTATCTCGCGCACATCCGCGACAAGAAGTGCCCGGCGGCGGTCTGCACGGCGCTTATCCGGTACGACATTCTCGAGGACAAGTGCGACGGGTGCCTCGCCTGCATCTACGCCTGTGCGGCCAACGCGATCACCGGCCGTAAGGGCAAGCTACACGTCATCGATCAGGAATTGTGCACGAAGTGCGGCGCCTGCGCGGCGGTCTGTCGGCGCGGCGCGGTACACGTGGCGTAGGAGATACAGATGGTACATATAACGATAAACGGACGGGTGGTTCAGGCCAGCGAGGGCGAGATGGTGCTCGACGTGCTGCGGCGCGAAGGGATCTACGTCCCGGCCCTCTGCGAGCACCAGGCGGTCGAAGCGTTCGGCGCCTGCCGGCTCTGCACGGTCGAGATCACCCGGGCCGACTGGAAGGGCTGGAAGAATTATGTCACGTCGTGCCTCTACCCCGTGGCCGACGGACTGATCATCCAGACCGACTCGGAGACGGTGATCGAACTGCGCAGGACGCTGCTCGACCTGCAACTGGCGGCGCACCCCAACACCCCGCTGATCCAGAAGCTGGCCGCCGACTACGGCGTGCTCAAGACGAGCTACGAGGAAGTCCTCGACGGCGACGACTGTATCCTGTGCGGCCTCTGTACGCGTATCTGCGACCGGATGGGGTTTGCGGCGATTTCGACGGTCGGCCGCGGCCACGGCAAACGGGTGGCCCCGCCGCTCGACGAGCCGCCGCCGGATTGTATCGGTTGTCTCGCCTGCGCCCAGTCCTGCCCGACCAGCTTCATCAAGTTCGTGGAGGACGGCCCGAAGCGGGAAATCTGGGGCAAGAAGTTCGAGCTGATCACCTGCCGGCGGTGCGGCAAGCCGACCCTGACGAAGGAGTTCGCGCAGAATCTGGCCGACACCCGCGAGATCCCGTACGAATACTTCGAGGTCTGTGACGACTGTCACCGCAAGGAGATCGCCGCCACAATGGGGCGGATCACCAACTGGAGCCGAGAGGAGGAACCTGCATCATGAACTCCCGACTGGTCGTTAATCCGAATCTCTGTATCGGCTGCCGGACCTGCGAGCTGGCCTGTTCGTTCACGCACTCGGTCGACGGCAAACCGGGCCGGACGCGCATTTTCGCGCTCGACGGCGGCTTCAAGGATCTCTGGGTGCCGGTGACCTGCCTCCAGTGCGACGAGGCGGCCTGCGTGAAGTCGTGCCTGGTCGACGCCCTCCGGCGAAACGAGGAGACCGGGGCGATCGAGCTGAACGAGGACAAGTGTGTCATGTGCATGGCCTGCGTGGCGGCCTGTCCGTTCGGCTGTTCCCTGCTCGATCCGGGGCAGGAGAAGGTGGTCAAGTGCGACCTGTGCGGCGGCGATCCGGCTTGCGCCCGGTTCTGCCCGACCAAGGCGTTGGAATACAAACCGATTCAGCGGAAGGCCCGCAAGGCGGGTTGATCCGCGAAAGCGATGTCCGATAACGGGGCGGCGCCATTCGGCGCCGCCTTTTTTTGCGTCCCGGCGGGAGGTGCTAAAAGACCTTGACTTGACGGCTAATTTTCGGCTCTTTAAGCAGTTAGGGGTCGTCTGCCCCGGCTCCGGGGTGGCGACGGATGGCTGGCGTATGACAGCCGCCGGGCGGCCGCGACGATCGGATAGTCGGCGAGCGACGGGAAACTGTCCGCCGGAACAGCCGTAACTAATGAGTAATTCGGCAATCGGAGGCAAGACTGATATGAAAATGACCGACCGCGAGCAAGACGGTGTCGTTATCCTCGAACCCAAGGGGAAGATCATGGGTGGTCCCGACGCCAGCCTGCTGCACGACAAACTGCACGAGATTATCGAACGGGGACGGCGGAACGTGGTGATCGACCTGGCCAAAGTCGACTGGATGAATTCGACCGGGCTGGGAATCCTCATCTCGAGCTACACGACGCTCCGTAATAACCAGGGGGAGCTGAAACTGGCCAACGTGACCGACAAGATTCAGTCGCTGCTGACGATCACGAAGCTGGTCTCGGTGTTCGATGCCTACGATTCGGTCGACGACGCCGTGGGCGCCTTCAAGTAAACGTTCGACCGGTCCTCGCCACGCAGTTGACAAATTTCTGCAGGCAGGCCCGCGGGGACCTGCCTGTCTTTTTGGGAGCTAACCGCAGTATGAAAGAGCCTATCATCGACGGGAACCGGATCACCGTTCCCTCCAACCATGAGTTCCTGCCGACGGTCGACGAGTTCCTCGAGGCTATCCTGCGCCAGTGGAATATCGACGAATCGATCATTGCCGATATCGCCATCTCCGTATCCGAGCTGGTTAACAACGCCATCACCCACGGCAACAAGCTCGGCTTGGGGAAAAGCGTATCGGTCGAGGTCGGGCGCACCAACGGTGAGGCTCAGATCGCCGTCTCCGACCAGGGCAAGGGGTTCGATCTGACCGAGGTCGATAATCCGCTCGATTCGGACAACCTCATGAAAGAGGTGGGCCGGGGGATATTTATCGTCCGCGCCCTGATGGATTCGGTCAAGATCACGGTGGACGATCGCGGCACGACGGTCGTCATTACGAAGTCAATCAACTAACAGCACGAACATTGTTACGGGCCGACGCTCATGAACATTGAGCTGGTGAAAATAGTACTCTATCTCCTGACCGGCGGGTTCCTGGTCTTCCTGGCGATCACGATCGTTCGTGATAATATCGCCAACCGGCTGAACCGTGTCACCGGCGCCATGCTCTTTTTCGCCAGTCTCGGGCCCGTGTTTATGGCGCTCGGCGCCATCGTCCGCCTCTCCCCCGAAAGCTCCCTCGGGTTCGAGGAATCCACGCTCTACCATCTGCAGCATCTGTGGGAACTGTTTTTCCCGCTCCTGTTGCTCTTCTCGTGGATTTTCCCGGAAGATCGCCTTCGCGAATTCAAACACAACCGCCTTCGGTATCTCATCTTCGTCCCGCAGGTGATTCACATCCTCCTGGTCGCGCTCTACAGCCAGTTGATGCGGGTGCTCGAATTTCTCAAGATCGAGCCGGCCTCGGGCGGCCTGTCAAGTTACCTGATCAATCCGCTGGCCAAGCTGGTCGAGTTCGTCATCCTCGTGATCTCGTCGGTGCGTACCTACGACGAGCAGATTTTCGGCGCGCTCAACCTCGTCTATGTCGTGGTGGCGATCTACTTCCTCGAATCGGGACGGCGGGTGGTGACCAATCCCCGACTGCTCACCCAGACCCGCGTGGTCTTCCGCGGTCTCCGGATCGGTCTCGGTCTTTACATCGTGGCGTTCCTCGGCAACCTCCTCTGGCGGTCGGTCATCACCGACGAGGTCTATTCCAGCCTGATCGTCCTGGCCGCGCTCGCCGGCGCCGGCGTGTTGATCTATGCCACGATCCGCTACCAGTTCCTTGACGTCCAGCTGCGCTTCCGCCAGTCGTTCGTCTACACGATCACCTCCGCCCTGCTGGTCGGCACCTATATTCTCGTGGTGGTGGAATCGAAGAATTTCCTGACACCGATGTTCGGCGCCCAGGCGGAGGTGGTCAGCTACGCCTTTATCATCGTGATCCTGCTCATGTTCCAGCCGGTGAACAACACGATCGACAATATCATTCGTTCGCTGTTTATCCGGACCCGGACCGATCACCGCAACATTATCGAACGGTTCTCACGTCAGGTGATATCGCTGTTCGACCCGATCAAGCTGCGGCAGATTATCGAGGACACGTTCAAGACGTCGCTGCTGGTCGAGCGCGTGTATTTCATTCTGTTCGACGATGAGATCGGCGAGTATGCGGTCGCGCGCAGCCAGGACTCCCCCCGCCGGGTAGTGCTCGACCGAAACGATCTCCTCCTGCGCGGCATCAACCTGCTGGAGACACCGACCTATCTCCAGACGCTGGGCAACTACCTGACCGGTTCGCGGCTGGCCGAAATCCTGCTCGAACGACAGGTGAAGCTGGTCCTGCCGATGAAAGACGCCAAGCATATGCTCGGCTTCCTCGCGCTGACCGACAAGGTCGCCGGCTACCGGTACTCCTCGGAGGACATCAACCTGCTCGGCGTGCTTTCCAACCAGATGGTGACGGCGCTGACCAACGCCCGTCTGTATGTCGACTCGCTCGAACGGATGCGTCTCGAAGAAGAAGTCAATATGGCGCGACAGATTCAGCTCGATCTGCTGCCGTCGTCGCCGCCGAAACTCGAGGCGGCCGTGATCGCGGTTCACTCGACGCCGTCGCGGACGGTGGGAGGCGACTTCTACGACTTCATCCCGATCGGCACGGAGCGGCTCGGCATCGTGATCGCCGACGCCTCGGGCAAAGGCATGCCGGCGGCGCTCATGATCACGCAGATTCAGGCGATCATCCGCAGTGAGGTCAACAACGGCAACCGGATCAGCGCGATCCTGACCAACCTGAACGAGCAGGTTGTCTCGGGTACGGCCTCGGAGAAATATGCGACGCTCTTCTACGGCGAACTCGATGTCTGCAGCGGCGAATTCTGGTATTGCAACGCCGGCCACAACTACCCGGTGCTGGTCCGTTCCAACGGCGAGATCGAACTGCTCCAAAAGGGCGGCCCGGTGATCGGTGCGTTCGGCGGGATGGAATACTGCGCGGCCTCGACAAAACTCGGCTCCGACGATCTCCTGTTCCTCTTTACCGACGGCCTTTCGGAGGCGATGAACGAAATCGAAGAAGAGTACGGCGAGGATCGCATTCGAAAGTTCGTGCGCGAGAACCGGGGGAGTCAGCCGGAGGAACTGGTGTCGGCGATCCTGGCGGATGTGCGGAAGTTTGATGAAACCTATCCGCCGCGCGACGATACAACCATTATAGCGATCAAATCCAACCACACCACGGCAAGCGATGAACAACCGGCACACTGATTTCGACGACGCCCGACTGATGGCGCTGAAAAACGAGCATTGCGGCTACGTTTTCTGTCCGCGTTGCGGCAACACACTCGAGGAGCGGCTGGTCGACGGGGTCATGCGGATGGCCTGCCCCGACCAGAGCTGCGGATTCGTGTTTTACCAGAATCCGATTCCGGCGGCGGGTGGCGTGATCGTACGCGACGATCAGATTCTGCTGGTCAAACGGGGTCATCCGCCGAAAATCGGCTGGTGGTGTTTTCCGGCCGGGTTCATGGAATGGGGTGAGCACCCGCGCGACACCGCGATCCGCGAGGTCGAAGAAGAAACCGGCCTGCAGGTGCGGCTGACGGGGTTTTTCGAGGTCTACGCCGGCACCGACGATCCCCGGGTGAACGCCATTCTTATTCTCTATCTCGCGGAAATTGTCGGCGGCGAACTGCAGGCGGGCGACGACGCCCAGGATGTTCGCTTTTTCAGCTTCGATAACCTCCCGGAGAAGATCGCATTCGAATCGCACCATCAGGCGCTCGCCGATTATAACCGTCGCTTTCGAAGTTGAGTGACATGGATTCACCCTTCGGCCAGAAACTCTTTCGTTATTTCCTCATTTTTGCACTTCTTCCCTCGCTGTTGCTGGCTCTGGTCGGATACTACATCGCCACCGATTCGGCGCTCCGGCAGCCCGAGCAAGACCGAGCAAGCGGGGGCTCGCTCAACGAGTACTACACCACCCGACTCTTCACGATGATACGCGCCGCCGACAGCAGCGGTGCGTACGACATGCTCGACTTCCATATTGAAGTGCCGGCTCTCGGCTCCGCGGACGCGCGCGGCAGTGACGTTGCGCCCGCGGCAGAACGCTATCTGGCCAATGCCGCGCGGGCTCGGTCCGAGGGGTTTGTCGAGGCGAACGGGCGGATATACCAGTACGTGAGCCGACATCGAGGTGATACCGGCCTGTCGATATCCGGCATCGTGCACGATTCGACCTATGCGGCGCTGGCGTCGCAGGAAACGATGCGGCGGGCCGATCTCTTTTCACGCAAACGGCTCCGCGGCCGCTATGCGCTGTTTCTCGCACTTGTCTTCGCCGCGATGGTGCTGGTGGCGGTGTTGCTCGCCTACTACTTCTCGAATCGACTGGCGCGAAGTCTGGCATCGCCGATCAGCGATCTTGGCCGGGCCGCCGAGGCGATCGCCCTCGGTAATTTCAAGCAGCATGTCGAGCCGCGCGGAAGCGGGGAAATCGGCGGGCTCATCGAACATTTCAACGACATGGCGGATCGGCTCGACGCTACCACATCGCGGCTGGCTCAGGCCGAGCGGGTCGCGGCCTGGCGTCACGTGGCGCGGCGCTTCGCACATGAACTGAAAAACCCGCTCCAGCCGATCAGCATTTCGCTTTACCGTATCCGCAAGGCGCTGGCCGAGTCACCCGATCTCGAGCGCGTAGCTCAGCCGCTCGACGCGGTATCACAGGAGTTGACACACCTGACCGATCTCGCCGAACGGTTTTCGTCGCTGGCCAAGCTCCCGCCGCCCACGCTGGCCCGGGTCGACCTGACCGCGCTTTTGCGGTCGGTGGCCGACCTGTATCGCGATCGGCTCGGCGAGTATGACTTCCGTCTCGAACTGCCGGACTCACCGCTGTTCGCCAGTCTCGACGAGACCTATTTTCGGGAGGCGCTGCACAACCTTCTCCAGAATGCGATCGACGCCTCAGGAACGAGCGCACCGATAATGCTTCGACTGACCGGTGACACCCGCGGCAGTTCGATAAGCGTGATCGACCATGGCGCGGGAATGTCGCCGGAGGTGTTGCAGACGGCGCGGATGCCGTATTTTACGACGAAGGCCAAAGGGAGCGGACTGGGGCTGGCCGTAGTCGAAAAGACCGTGAGTGAGATCGGTGGTCGACTCGAAATCGTGTCGTCGCCCGAAACCGGCACGACCGTGACGATTCAGTTGCCACCGGAGGAATGATCGAATATGCCCGAGCGTATTTTAATAATCGACGATGAACCGAATATCACCGAGGCGTTTTCGTCGCTGCTGACCGACGAAGGATACGCCACGGCGAGTTGCGCCAGTGCGGAAGACGCGCTGAAATTGATCGAATCGACCCGGTTCGACCTCGTGCTGCTTGATATCAACCTGCCCGGTAAGTCGGGAGTCGATTTTCTTCGGGAGACAGCAACAGTTGAACCACCGCTCACGATGCTGGTGGTTTCGGGGCAATCCGATATCCCGACCGCACTCGAGGCGGTGAAGCTGGGAGCGGTAGACTACCTCGAAAAACCGGTACCTCCGGAGAAACTGCTCGCGAGTGTGTCGTCCGCGTTGATGCTCGGTGCCGCGAACCGGCAGCGAGCGCTGCTGCTCGAAGAGCTGGATCGCGAGTCGACGATCATCGGGCGCTCGGCCGCGATCAGGCGACTGCTGGCCGATATCGACCGGGTGGCACCGACTCCGGCGACCGTCCTGATCACCGGCGAAAACGGCACCGGCAAGGAACTGGCCGCCACCCGCCTCTACCTCGCATCGGGCCGGAAGGACAAACCGTTCGTCAAGGTGAACTGTCCCGGGGTGCCGCCGACGTTGTTCGAGTCGGAGCTTTTCGGTCATAAGAAGGGAGCGTTCACCGGCGCGGTGCGCGACTATCCCGGCAAGTTTGCGCTGGCCGACGGCGGCACGATCTTTCTCGATGAAATCGGGGACCTGCCGCTCGAGTGTCAGGCGAAGCTGCTTCGAGTGCTCGAGTCGGGCGAGGTCGAGCAGCTCGGCGCGGTGCAGCGGCGCGAAGTCGATGTCCGCGTGGTCTGCGCCACCAATCGCGATCTCAAGCAGCTCGTAGCGGAAAGGAAATTTCGCGAGGATCTCTACTATCGGATCTCCGTGCTCATCATTGACCTCCCGCCGCTGCGGAAACGGCGTGACGATGTCCCGATTCTGGCCGGCGAATTCCTGAAGCGGTTTGATCCGTCGGGATCGCTTCGGATCGCACCCGACGCCATGGCGTTCCTGGCGACGCTCGACTACCCCGGCAACGTCCGTCAACTGAAGAACATGATCGAACGGCTGACGATCCTGGTGAGGGGTCACGAAGTAGGTGTCGATGATATCATTGCCGACCCGACCGCGGGCATTCCGGCCGGAATCGAGATCAACGAGAAGATGTCGCTGACCGAGCGGGTAGCGGCATTCGAAAAGCACCTTATCCTTGTCACGCTGGAGCAGGCCGGCGGCAATATCTCCGAGGCGGCCCGCGTTCTCGGGGTGGATCGAGCCAGTCTCTCGCGCCGGGTGAAAGAGTTCAATCTCAAGTAGCGCTGCACAGCAATTGTGCGGGGGTGTGACGGAACGTCACGGCGGCGGCCGGGAAAGCCGTATAACCGCCTGAAATATAATAGATTGACAGCCCGGCACGGAAGTTGTTTTATGCCCTGAGAAAACGGAGGATATAATGCAGAGACTGTTGACGATATTCCTGTTCCTCGTTCTCGGGGCGTTGCCGGCGGCGGCCGTGGCTCAGGCCGACCCGCCTCAATACGAAACCTACACGCCGACCAGCCGCACCGAGACGTATTTTGAAATCGGTTTCGACCGGGAGTCGATCAGCGTTACGGTGTTCCGGAACGGTGACGCGATCGCGGTCAACCAGCTTCGTGAGGCGGTTGTCAAGACGAACGACCGGGTGACGATCGACGATTCGGTCTATTTCGATGCTGAGGGTCTGCATTTCACCGACTCGCTGTACTCCTACACCAACATCACCGATACGCGCGTGCTCGACGGCGATCAGATGATTACGATCGAGTTCCAGACGATCACCGGCGACACCAACCGTCTCGGGCGGATCCGTCGCGGCAACCGGATTTCATTCATGAAGCCGGTCAAGATCGAGGAAGATGAATTCGTACGCGGACTGGTGCTTTCGATCGGCGGCGATATCGAGGTGTTCGGTGAGGTCAACAAGGATGTGATCTCGCTGTTCGGCAACGTCTACGTGGCCCCGGCGGCGGTGGCGCGGGGCGATGTCGTCTCGGTGTCGGGCAAGATCGACGTGGCCAGTGACGCCTCGGTGTACGGCGAGCTGTATTCCGGATCGGAATATTTCACCAAGCGGTCGCACCGGTTCTACCGCCGGGAGAAGACGGGCGCCGTGACCGGGTCGTTCGTCTACAACCGGGTCGATGGCGCGACGCCGAAACTGAAAGTCAGTTTCCATGACGCCGACTCCCTCCTTCCGACGGTCTGGGCCGAGGCCGGCTACGCCTTCGCGTCGTCGCGCTGGCGGATCGACCTCGGGCTGGAGCAGATGATCCTCCGACGCCGGCCGCTCTCGGTCGGGGGTGCTTACTACCGTCGGCTGGCATCCGAAGACGACTGGCTGCTGGACGACGCCGAAAACACCGGCTTCGCGCTTCTGGTCACCGAGGATTACAAGGATTACTGGGAGGCCGAGGGCGGCACCGCCTGGGTGAAGTTCATTCCGATCAAAAAACTCGAGCTGACCGCGCGGTACCGCTACGAGGAAACCAACTGGCTTCGGTCGCACCGGCAGCTCTGGTCGCTGTTCGGCGGTGATAAGCGGTTCAAACGCAATTTCGAACGGGTGCCGGCGCCGTACCGGACGATGAGCATTCCGGAGATCGATACGACCGCCAACGGGGCGGTCTCGTTCTCGGCCGATTACGACACCCGCAACCAGACCGATCCGTTCACGAAGTCGGCGTGGCACGCTTCCGGTGACTTCGAGTACTCGCATCCCGATCTCAGCTCCGATTTCAACTACCGTCGCTACACCCTCTCGGTCGCCCGGTATCAACTGGTGCACCGCCGGTCGATGGTGCTGCTGCGCGGGATGTTCGGTGGAAGCGATGGAAATCTCCCGATGTACAAGCGGTTTTATCTCGGCGGGCTGGGTACGCTTCGCGGGTATAAATTCAAAGAGTATATGGGGAGTCGGTTCTGGATGTTGAACGCCGAGTATCGGATCGCCTTCCCGAAAACCGACCTGGCGGCGTCGCTCATCTACGATGTGGGTCAGATCGCCAATGACACCAAACTCAGCAACGGGACCGATGTGAAACACTCGCTGGGGGTGTCGCTCTGGATCGGCGACGACTTCAAGGTCAACCTGGCCAAGCGGCTCGACCGGTCGTACGACGACAACCCGCAGGTATATGTCAGATTCGATCACGTGTTCTAAATGAGATGTTCTCGTATCAGATTGCGACGGCCGGCCGCCTGGCCGGCCGTTCTGCTGTTCGGCCTGCTGTCTGGAGCCTGGCCGGCCAAGGCGCAGGCGCCGGACAACATCGAATACACCTTTGCCCGGCGCAACGACTCGCTCGTGGTCTGGCTTAACCTGGCGAGGTATTTCGGCGATGAGCAGTTCGAGGGGCTGACCGATGGCATTGACTACGCCTGCAGGTACGAGATCGCCCTGAAACGCCCCCGTCGGATCTGGGGAGCAGAGCAGGTCGCCCGGGTCGAGGGACAGGTGCGGGTAGGTTATCGCTCGGTGACCCGTAATTACACCCTGACAGTTTTCGACCGGGACAGTCTCGAACAAAGCCGGGAGTTTGTTGCCGGCGACAGCCTGCTTCAATTTCTGGCCGATTCAATCTGGGTGGCGACCGCCGCGATCGACAGTCTCGACCGCGGGGCGCATTATGTCATGGATCTCAGGATATCAACTATCTCGTTGACCACCTTCAATTTAGCGACCGAAGACGAAGCCGACGACGGCCCCGACTCGCCGGTCAAGTACCTCTTCCGTCAGTTCCTGAAAGCCACCGGCTACGGCCGGGAGGATTATTCGACCAGTTCGCGTAAGTTCAGCCTCTCCGAGATCTACCCGATCGACTGACCCCTGTCCGCCCGGGCCTTAATTGTACCGTGTTCAAGGGGTTAATCCGTCGGAAAATCAGCCGATAACAAGAAAAAAGGAAAACAGGCAAAGGGTAACGTACGCGCATGAATCAGGCACAAGACGAGAAGACAGCGAAGACGCACTTCGCCCACGCAGGGACGCCCGAACCGCCGGACGGGGATAACGCCCAAATGGAACCGCTGGACGTGCTCGCCGATCTCGAAGCTACACTCGATGAAGTAGCCGAGGCCAATCCGCGGCTCGATAGCGACGACACCGCTTCCTCGAAGGGGGTCGATGATATCAAGGCGCTCCTCGAGGTCTCCATGGCGATTAATTCGTCGCTGGTGGCTGACGACGTCCTCCAGATCGTCATGCGCAAAGCGATCGAGTTGATGCAGGCCGAGCGCGGTCTGATCATGCTGCTCGACGAGGCGGGTCATCTCCAGGTTCGCTCCGCGTACAATCTCTGCAAGGAAGAGATGATGGACGAGGACTTCAAGGTGTCCGACTCCATTACCTCGAAAGTCGCCGCGACCGGCAAGTCGATCTACACCTCCGACGCCCTTTCGGACGAGCGTTACGCCAACCAGCGTTCGGTGGTCGAACTGCACCTGCGGTCGATCATGTGCGTGCCGCTCAAGGTCAAGGAGAAGGTGATCGGCGTCATCTACCTCGACAACTCGAGCGAAAGCCGCATGTTCCTGAAGTCGGACCTGTACCTGTTTGAGCTGTACGCCCAGCTTGTTTCCAACGCCCTTCACAACGCCAATATCTACGACCGCCTGCTGAACCTCCAGCGTTACAACGAATCGGTGATTGCGAAGGCGCCGGTCGGTACGATCGTGATCGACGCAGACGGGCGGATCGCGACGATCAACACGGTCGCCCTTGAAATATTCGATTTCAACCGCGAGAAAATCGTCCTCCTGGGCGAGGACCCGGATGCGACGCGCTTTGTCGACCTGCTGCTCGACACCGAGGTGGCGCGCTGGCAGCACATGATCAACACCGCCCTGACGACGCATGAGGACTACTCCGACTCGCGGTATTTCCACAATACCGGTTATCTCGAGAAGGTGCTCTCGGCGAAGATCTCCCCGATCTCGCAGCTCCCGCACGGCGGCGACGGCGTGATCATGGCGGTGGAAGACATCACCGAGAAGGTGATCATGGAGAAGTACGTGATCCTCTCGGAGAAGCTGGTCGCGAAGGGCGAGATGGCGGCGTCGATCGCCCACGAACTCAACAACTATCTCGCGATCGCCTCGAACAACGCCGAGCTGATGGCCCTCAATATCGACCGGGGCAAGCTCGACAAGGTGAAGTTCAACGCCAAGGCGATCACCGAGAACGTCTTCAAGATCAAACGGTTTGTCGACTCCCTGATGGACTTCTCCAAGCCGGAATCGGAGTTCATCAGCTACGATATCAAGCACCTCATCGAGGATCTCCTCTTCTCCCTCCGGGTGCAGCCGCGCTTCAAGCGGACCCACTTCACGATCGATCTCGATCCGGGTATCCCGAACCTCGAAATCGATGTCGGCCAGATCCAGCAG
>CAYPYM010000031.1:0-12506 GCA_964414435.1 uncultured Ignavibacteriales bacterium
CGTGTTTGCCACAAATAGAGGAATCTGATCTTTGGCGGCTTGTGGCTTCAAACTTGCTGATTGCTCCGGAAACCATGCCATAATCGCTTCGGCTCCCTGCTCCTTCACCCGCTCCCAACCTGGTATGTCCCGGCTGGGGTCTGTTTGCGCATTTCGGCATGAACATCGCCTCCTACACCCGCGCCGCGGCCGAATCGATGAGCGATATCGAAAACTGTGCCGTCGGCATCATGGGCCGGCTGGAGAAATTCATCCTGATCATCATCGGCTCGGTTCTCGAGTACTATTTCCCCGAGGGCGCCTTCCCGCATTCGGGCTGGCTCGAACTGGCCCTGATCATTGTCGGCGCCACCTCGTTCATCACCGCCGTCCAACGTATGGTGTACACCTACAAGGTACTCAAGGCGCGAGGCGAGGCCTGACACCGCTGCAACCGCATGACTGTCTGAAACGAAAGGGCCACCCGTGATCACCGCCATCGGCAATCCCGTTTACGATCTCATCAAAACCAAGAAAGTCAACCCCGGCAAACGGGTGCTCTCGGGCTGCTCGACCAACGCCGCCCTGGCCCTGTCCAAGATGGACGAAAAGGTTCGCCTGGTGGGTTCGGTCGGCGATGATTTCAAAGACCAGTTCATTGCCGACCTCGCCAAACACGGCATCGATCACGTTATCGTCCCCTCGAAAGAAACCGGCGGATTCTCGCTCGACTACTACGACGATTTCGGCAACCGCACCCTCGACCTGATCGGCCGCGCCGCCGATATCGACCCGATCGACCCGGCCTGGTTCACCGATGCCAAGGCGGTGCTGATCGGCCCGATCCTCGGCGAACTCTCGTTCGACAACCTCACGAAGATTCGTGACAAATACGACGGCTTCTTCTTCTGCGACCCGCAGGGGTTGATCCGCGGCGCCGACGAAAACGGCCGCATCTACCACGAGAAAGTCGCCGGCATCTGGGACGTCCTCGGCCTGTTCGATGTCGTCAAGCCGAACGAACTCGAGGCGAAAGTCCTCACCGGCGTCGACTGCCGCGAGGATCCCTACAGCGCCGCCCGGATCATCTACGGCTCCGGCCCGCGCATCGTGATCGTCACCCTGGCCGAACTCGGCTCGGTGATTTTCGACGGCAACGAGTTTATCGACATCCCGCCCTACAACGGCATCAACCTACTCGACTCGACCGGCGCCGGCGACACCTACATGGCCGGCTTCACTTTCGAGTTCCTCAAGACCGGCGGCGATCTCCGCCGCGCCGGCTGCTTCGCATCGTGCACGTCGTCGGTGATGATCGAAAACACCGGTCCCGATTTTTCGATGACCGAAAGCATGATCCGCGAACGCCAGCTCAGGCTGCTGGCCATGACCGACTATAAAGTGCAGGTCGGCTGCAACAAATAGCCCGGGCCTTCACCGCACCCTGACCCAGGAGGCGCCCCGTGGATGATTCCATATTCTTCAGACGCCACTCGTTCCGCTCGTTTCTCGACTGCGACATCCCGCAGGATGTTCTCGATCGCGTCATCGAGAAAGCGCGCTGGTCGCCGTCGGCCGGCAACAACCAGCCGTGGCGGTTTATTTTCGCGCGCGAAAAGGCCTCCCGCGCCGCCGTTGCGAAAGCGCTCGCCCTCGGCAACGAATGGGCCGCGGCCGCGCCGATCCTGATTGCGGTCTGCGCTCGTGAGGCCGACGACGCCGTGCGTGACGACGACCCGGTCAAGTACTATCAGTTCGACACCGGCCTCGGTACCATGGGACTGCTGCTGGCGGCGGTCGACGAAGGCCTCATGGCCCATCCGATGGGTGGTTTCGATGCCCCCAAACTGCACAGCGCGCTGGCCATTCCGACCGACTACCATATTTTCTGTCTGATCGCGCTCGGCTACGAAGGCCCGATCGAGCAGCTCGATGAGCGCACGCAGGCGAAAGACCGCCGTCCGCGCACGCGGAAGACGGTGAAAGAGATCGTTTCGTTTGATTGCTTCGACTGCCCTCACCAGCCGATTGAAAGGCGGAGAAGTGACTGATACCATCAGCTACGACGACTTTGCGAAAGTCGACATCCGGGTCGGCCGCATCATCAAGGTCACCGATTTCGAGCGGGCCCGCAACCCGTCCTACAAGCTCAAGATCGATTTCGGCGACGAGATCGGCGTCAAACAGTCCTCGGCGCAGTTCAAGAGCAATTACACGCCGGACGAACTTCTCGGCAGGCAGTGCCTCGCCGTGGTCAATTTCGAACCGAAAAATATCGCCGGGTTTCTCTCGGAGGTGCTTGTGCTGGGCGTGCCGCGCGCCGACGGCGACGGGATCGCGATCGTCCGCCCGGCCGCCGATAAGGGTAAGGTGGGGGGGAGGCTGTACTAAGCCTTGATGCCGTCGAACAGGAACGAAATGAAATAGTCCTCGAGCTGGCGCCGCTCCCCGCGCGTCTCGCCGAACGAACTCCCCACCAGCGCCCCGATTATCAGCGAGACGAGGTGCCCGGTCAGCTCCACATCGAAGTCTCCCCGAATCTCCCCGGTCTGCTCGCCCCGGTGAATAATCTCCGTGACGTACTCATCGAAATGCCGGGCCGGATCGATTCCCTCCAGCACCACCGCCGAGTGGCTCACCGCCCGTGTCACGAAGAGATAGAACCGCTCCTCGGCCTCGTAGAGGCGGCTGTTCACCACAACCGATCGATACAGATGCTGCAGCCGGTCGCGCGCCAGCACCGCCGTCGAGCTGCGACGGATGTCCTCCACCCACAACGACAGGTAGTGGTCGAACATCAGCACCGTGAATTCGAGCAGGTGGGTCTTCGACGGGAAGTACTGGAAGAACGACCCTTTGCTGATCTCGGCCTCGCTGCAGAGTTGATCGATCGCGAGACCGTCGTAGCCGAATTCACCGAACAGACGCAGCGCCGTCTGATACACCCGCGCCTTCTTGGCGGCGGGGAGACGGCGGAAGGTGTCGGTCACGACGCCGCGGGCGACCAGTTCGATGATTCGGTTTTCGTCGAGCAGGCGGTCGTCGACCACCGAGCGGCTCTGGGCCATAATGCCTCGTCAAGCAATGAGTTCGGGCCGGTGCGGCGCACGGTCGCGCAAGGCCCGATTATGACCGAATGGTCATAACAAATATACTTTAAGTTCATAATGACCGCAACAATTAAGTTAGAATTTGACACCGCCCGCGCCGATCTATACCTTCGTGTCCGGTAACGGAACACCTCTATAGCAAGAGAAGGGATTTGTATTATGGGTAAAATCAGAGTCGCCATCATCGGCGTCGGCAACTGTGCCTCCTCGCTCGTCCAGGGCGTCGAGTTCTACAAGAAGGCCAAAGACGATGAGAAGATCCCGGGCCTGATGCACGTCAACCTGGGCGGCTACCACATTTCCGACATCGAGTTCTCCGCCGCCATCGATATCGACAAGAACAAGGTCGGCAAAGATCTCGCCGACGCCATCTACACCAAGCCGAACAACACCTACGTGTTCGCGAAGGTCCCGAAGACCGGCGTCACCGTCCAGCGCGGTATGACCCACGACGGTCTCGGCTTCTACCTCTCGCAGGTTATCGAGAAAGCCCCCGGCGACACGGTCGACATCGTGAAGCTGCTCAAAGACACCAAGACCGACGTCGTCATCAACTACCTTCCGGTCGGCTCCGAGGAAGCGACCAAGTGGTATGTCGAGCAGATCCTCGACGCCGGCTGCGGTTTCGTCAACTGCATCCCGGTCTTCATCGCCAAAGAGCAGTACTGGCAGAAGCGCTTCAAAGAGAAAGGCCTCCCGGTCATCGGCGACGACATCAAGTCGCAGGTCGGCGCCACGATCACGCACCGCGTGCTGACCCGCCTGTTCATGGACCGCGGCGTGAGGCTCGAACGCACCAGCCAACTCAATGTCGGCGGCAACACCGACTTCCTCAACATGCTCGAGCGCTCCCGCCTGGAATCGAAAAAGATCTCCAAGACCAGCGCCGTCACCAGCATGCTCGATTACGAACTCGATCCGGCCAACGTCCATGTCGGCCCGTCCGACTACGTCCAGTGGCTCGACGATCGCAAGTGGGCGCACATTCGCCTCGAGGGCACGACCTTCGGCAACGTCCCGCTCAACATGGAAATGAAGCTGGAGGTCTGGGACAGCCCGAACTCGGCCGGGGTCGTGATCGACGCCGTCCGTTGCTGTAAGCTGGCTCTGGACAACGGCCTCTCCGGCGCCCTCATCGCCCCGTCGTCGTACTTCAAGAAGTCGCCGCCGGTGCAGTACCCCGATGACGTCGCCCGCCAGATGGTTGAGGAGTACATCACCCAGTACGGCTGGAAGCAGACCGACCTGAAGGCTCGCAAGACCACCCGTGCCGCGGCCAAGACCCGCAAGACGACCAAGCCGGCGGTGAAGAAGACCACCACCGGCAAGACCGGCACTAAAAAGGCCGCGTCGGGCAAGGGCATCAAGCGCGTGGTTCGGAAGAAAAAATAGTTTTCCGACATCTTGGATTTGCCTACTTTAAACCGGCGGTGTCACGCACCGCCGGTTTTTTCACGCTTCTTCGACCCGACTGAGGACGAGACGATGCGCAAGAGCAAGCGAGGCCTTTTTATCACATTTGAGGGGATCGACGGCTGCGGGAAGACCACCCAGGCGATGCTGACCTACAAATTCCTCATCGCCCGCGGCGAACAGGTCAAGCTCCTGCGCGAGCCGGGCTCGACCGAGGTCGCCGAGCGCATCCGCGGCATTTTGCTCGATAAAACGCTCGATGTCGGCGACATCACCGAACTGCTCCTCTACGAGGCGGCCCGGGCCGAGATAACCGCCCGCGAGATCGCCCCCCAACTGGCCAAAGGGCACATTGTCCTGTGCGACCGCTTTTACGACTCGACCACCGCTTACCAGGGCTACGGCCGCAAGCTCAATGTCGCCATGGTGCGCTCGCTTCACCGGGTGGCGGTCGGCGATCTCGTCCCCGACCTGACCCTCGTCTTCGATCTCGACCTCCGCACCGCTTACAGCCGCCGCACCGGCACGCCCGACCGGCTCGAATCGCAGCCCCGCGCCTTTTTCGAACGCGTCCGCAAGGGCTTTCTCGAAATCGCCCGGAAAGAACGGCGGCGGGTGAAAGTGATCGATGCCGCCCAGCCGATCGAGACGGTTTTCGACGACGTTCGGAAGTATCTGGAGAGGAAACTGCGCTCCCATGACTCAAAATCAGCCGTTTGACCGATCCGACCTGTTCCTGTCGATGATTCTCATCGTGGTGATGGTGTTCCTCACCGGCGCGATGGGTCTCTTTATCCTCTCCGATCCCGGCCTCCGTTCGGCCATGAAACTGGTGGTGGTCGGCCAGCTCATACAGGACGACTACGGCGAACCGTTCAAACCCGATAATCTCTTCCAGTCATCGCTCGACGGTATGTTCTCTATTCTCGACCCGTTCTCGGGCTACGTCAGGGCGAAGGATTTCGATCGCATGGAGGAGGAGATGGGCGGCGCCTACGGCGGCATCGGCGTGACCGTCGTCCACCATCAAGACGGCCTCCTGATCATGTCGGTGCGCGAGAACGGCCCGGCCGGCAAGGTCGGTCTGCTGACCGGCGACATCATTATCGGCGCCGACTCGGTCAGTTTCGCCGACAAAACGGTTTCGCAGGCGTCCGACCTTCTCCGCGGACCTGCCGGCAGCAGCGTGCTCATCCGGATTTTCCGCCCGGCCACCGGCGACACCACCGAAGTATCACTCAAGCGCGCCGACATCCCGCTCATCCATGTCCCGTTCGCCGGCTACACCGCCGAGGACATGCTGTATATCCGGCTCCTCGATTTCGATGCCGGCAGTTCCGACGAGGTCATGGCGGCGCTCGACTCGCTCCTGCCGAAACCGGGTCACCACCCGGCCGGGGTCATCTTCGACCTCCGCGGCAATCCCGGCGGGCTGTTCTCCGAGGGGTACCGCACCGCCAGCCTGTTCCTGCCGAAAGGCGCCTTCATTGTCGGCACCAGCGGCCGCTCGCGTTGGAAAGACGAGACGCATATCGCCATGCTCGGCGACATGACCGATGGCCTGCCGATGGCAGTCCTGGTCGATCGTGGCACGGCATCGGCGGCCGAGATCGTCTCGGGTTCACTCCAGGCCGAGGGCCGCGCCTTTCTGGTCGGCGACACCACGTTCGGCAAGGGACTGGTGCAGGGATTTGTCAGCTTTCCCGACGGCGACGGGCTTCGTTTGACCATTTCGCGCTACTATGTCGGCGATCACGAGTATCTCAACACGTTCGATTCCGTGCTCAATCCCGTGGGGAAGGGGCTGATCCCCGACTACTACTACGCCTTCCCCGAACTCGACCCGTATATCGGCGCCCTCGAATACTCCCTGCTCCTGCAGGAGTTCGCCTATCGGCACACCCCGTCGCTCCTTTCGCTCGCGACCGACTCGGTATCGGAGTCGGCGGCGCTTCGGACGTTCGAACGGTTCGCTGACAGCAGTCACTTCGATTTCAAGTCGCCGATCCGCGAGGCCGCCCAGACCGTGGTCGACCGGGCCGAGGCCCATCAGGCCGGACCGGCCACCCGGAAGCTGGCCGGGCGAGTCCTGAGTCTCGCCCGCGAAGCCGACCGCCAATTGCTCTGGCGGAATCAAAACTACGTCATCACCCGTCTTCGCCAGATCGCATTCGAGCGCCAGTACGGCGACGAGCGCTCCTACCGCGATGTTATCCTCCCCAACCGCGGCGATATCCGCCTGGCGGTATCGCTGCTCGAACAGCGGCAGCAGTGATGCATCCCGAATTGCTCTACATTCTCTGCGGCCTGACCGCCGGTCTCCTCGGCGGCTACCTCGGCCTCGGGGGCGGTGAGATCATCGTCCCGTTTCTCGCAGTCGGTCTTGGTGTAGACATCAAGACCGCCGTCCCGGTCTCGGTCGTTGCGATCGTGGTCAACTCGATGTCCTCCTCCACCGAATACCTCCGCAGCGGCATGGTCGACATGGAGCTGACCGTTGCGGTCGCCATCTTCATGGTCATGGGCAACATCGCCGGCAGCACCGTGAGCGTCGCCGTCTCCGCCGAAATGGTCCAGGCGCTCCTGACCGTCTTGCTGGTGTACACCGCGCTCACCCTGCTCAAAGGGCGGCGGCACAAGGCGCGCCTGGTGTTCGCCGACAACCGGCGCCGCTACATGGGGGTCGTGATTGTCATCGCTTTCCTGATCGGTTGCGTGGCCGGTCTGGTCGGGGTGGGCGGCGGCGTTTTCCTGGTGCCGTTGCTCTATCTCGTGATCGGCTGTCCGCTCGGCACCGCGCGGGGGACCACCGCGCTGATCATCTCGATCTCGGCCGCCTCGGCCGCGGCCGTCTATTACCTGCACGGCGCGATCAACTTCGTGATCGCCGCGCCGGTGGTGTTCGGCATCCTGATAGGCGGGCGGATCGGCGGCTTTTTCGGCACCAGCGCCAGACCGGCCGTGGTCCGCGTCGTCTTCTTCGTAATCATGCTCTATCTGGCTTATCGCCTGGGAGCAATGTCAGTGGGGCACTGGCTGTGAGAGAGGCCTATTTCCATACGCCGGTCATCACCCTGCTTCAGCGCTGGGCCTGGTACCTGCTCACCCTCTGGTTCGGGGTCGCCTCGATTCTGTACGGCTACTCGCATCCACTGGCCGGCGCGGTCGCCCGCTGGGGTGTAGTGGCGATGCTTGCCGTGATCGTCCTCAAGGTCATCCTGATCGCCGAACTTTTCCGCCGGGCGCGGATTTACCGCTACTGGCTGCTCGGCTACATGCTGCTGGCGATTTTGCTTTTCACGGTCGTGCTCAAAACCTATCTTGCCGCATGAACAGGCCCCGCACCGCTGTCTTCTGCGACTTTGACGGCACAATCTCCCGGCGCGATGTCGGTTATAACATCTTCCACCACTTTTCCGGCGGTCGCAACGACGAGTTGCTGCCCGACTGGAAATCCGGGCGTATCACCAGTCGCGAGACGCTCCTGCGCGAGGCGGCCATGTCGCCCCTTACCGAGGGCGAGTTGTACCGGTTCCTCGATACCTTCGAGATCGATTCCGGCTTCGCCCCGTTTGTCGAGCGCTGCCGCGCCGCCGGTTTCGACCTGTATGTCGTCTCGGACGGCCTCGACCTGTATATCAACTACCTGCTCGAGCGCCATAACCTGGCCGGCCTGCCGCTGATCACAAACCACGCCTTCCTCTCCGACGGCCACATCCGGATCGAATTCCCGCACGACAACGTATCGTGCGATAAGTGCGGCAGTTGCAAGGGGGAGCGGATCCGGGAATACCGCGAGCGGATCGGCGAACCGGCCCATGTCGTGTTTGTCGGCGACGGGTTCTCCGACGCCTGTGCGACCGCCGAGGCCGACCTCGTTTTCGCCAAAAAAGACCTTGAACGCTACTGCCTGAGCAACAATATTGACTTTGTCGGTTACGACGATTTTTTCGACGTCGCCCGGCACCTTGAATCTCTGGGGCTGTTGCAAAAGTAACCAAACGTCTCTGCGTGGAGTGATCGCATGAAAGCTATCGTGATGGCGGGCGGTTTCGGTACTCGCCTGCGCCCCTTGACGATAAATATCCCCAAGCCGATGGTTTCGATCGGCAATCTTCCCATGATGGAGCACGTCGTTTCGCTCCTGGTCAAACACGGCATCACCGATGTCACTTCGCTCCTCTATTTCCAGCCCGAGAAGATCCGCGACCATTTTAAGGACGGCTCCGCATTCGGCGTCAACATGGAATACGTGCAGCCCGACGACGATTACGGCACCGCCGGCGCGGTCCGGTATGCCCTGGCCAACGCCACCGAACCGGTCCTGATCATCTCCGGCGACCTCATCACCGACTTTGATCTATCTCAGGCGATCACCTGGCACGCCGAGAAAAAGGCCGACGCGACGATCCTGCTCACCCGTATGGAAAATCCCCTCGCCTACGGCATTGTCATCACCGACGACGACGGTCGAATCGTTCGCTTTCTCGAAAAACCGTCGTGGGGCGAAGCGTTTTCCGACACGATCAACACCGGCATCTACATCCTGGAGCCGTCGGCGATCGAACTGATCCCGCCGCGGACCAATTTCGACTTCTCGCAGAATCTCTACCCGCTCATGCTCCAGCGGCAAATGGGGCTCTATGGCCTCATCACCACCGGCTACTGGCGCGATGTCGGCAATGTCGGCGAATACCGCCAGGTCCATGCCGATTTCTTCAACGCCGCCCTCGAGCTTGACCTGAAAGTCGAGCAATCGGCCGGCGACGACTATACGCTTTTCGCGGGAAAAAACGTGTACATTGCCGAGGACGTCCAGTTCAGCGGCCGGGTCGTGCTCGGCCACGACGTCCGGGTAGAGCCGGGCGCCCATCTGCACAACTGCGCCGTCGGCCACCGGACCCGAATCGGCCCCGGCGCCACGCTCGACAACACCGTCGTCTGGAGCGACTGCAATGTCGGCGCCGAGAGCGTTCTCGCCGGCACCGTCGTGTGCAATTCGGCCCGGATCGGCCGTAACGTTCAGCTCCTCGACGATGTCATCGTATCCGACGACACTGTCATCGGCGACGGCGCTACGGTCAAGGCGAACTGCAAGATCTGGCCGGGGAAAACAGTCGATGCCGGCGCGATAGTCTCAACCTCCATCGTCTGGGGCGACCGCTGGAACCGCGAGCTGTTCACGAATTCCAAAATCACCGGCCTCGCCCTGACCGAAATCACTCCCGAGATGTCGGTCAAGGTCGGGGCCGCGTTCGGCGCCTTTCTCGGGCGCGGCAGCAGCGTCGTGACCAGCCGGGACGCCTCCGACGGTTCCCGCCTGCTCAAGCGCGGTCTCATCTCGGGCCTGCTCGCCGCCGGGGTTGATGTCGCCGATCTCGAAACGCAGCCGATCCCGGTCGTGCGTTACGGGCTCACCCGGGGCAACTACGCCGCCGGGATTTATGTCCGCCACTCGCCGCTCGACTATCGCCAGATCGACTGCATCTTTTTCGACGGCTCCGGGCTGGATATGCCCACCGCGAAACTCAAGAAGGTCGAGCGGATGTATTTCGGGGAGGATTTCGAGCGGGCCTCGCTCGATGATATCGGTCACCTCGATACCCCGCAGCACGTGCTCGAAGATTACCGCGTCGATTTCCTCAAGAATGTCGACAGCGACGTGATCCGCAAGGCGGGGTTCAAGGTCGTGATCGACCACTCCAACGGTTCGTCGAGCCAGATCTTCCCGACCCTGTTCACCACCCTCGGGATCTCGGCGGTGGAACTCAACGCCAACCTGAATCCGCGCAAATTCTCGTCGTCGCCCGAAGAACGGGCGCAGGCGATGGTCCAGCTCTCGTCGATAGTGACCTCACTCAAGGCCGATGTCGGCTTCCTGCTGAACCCGGCCGCCGAAAAGCTGACCATCATCGACGAGGACGGCCAGCCGGCCGATCCGCAACTGCTGCTCCTGATCGTGCTCGATCTGTTCCTGCAGCTCAACAAGGCCCACAAAGTGGCGGTGCCGGTCGCGGCTTCGATGGGAGTCGAGGACATCGCCTCGTCTTACGGTGTCGAGGTCGTCCGGGTCGGCAACGACCATCTCGCCATGATGGAGATCTTCCGCCGGGGCGAAGTCGACTTTGTCGGCGGCACACGCGGCGGGTTCATCTTCCCGGGCTTCCAGTCCGGCGCCGACGCCATGCTCGCAACCGTCAAGATCCTCGAAATGATGGCCAAGACCCGCTCGCACTTTGGGAGCCTTCGCAAGAAATTCACGTATCTCGAGCGCCAGGCGGTTTCGGTACCGTGCCCGTGGGCGAAAAAGGGCACCGTCATGCGCCACCTCATCGTGAACTCTCAGGACAAGGAGCGGCAACTGGTCGACGGCGTCCGGATTCGGGAGGATAGCGGCTGGGTGCTGCTCGTGCCCGATCGCGAGGCGGCGGCATTCAACATCTATGTCGAGACCCGCTCCAAGAATGACACCGTCGCGCTGGCCACCCAGTACCAGAGTCTGGTCGAGCAGTGGCAGAACGAGTGACAGCCGACTCCGCGACGACGGCTTGACGAATAAGAAAGGCGGCCGCACCAGGAGTGCAGCCGCCTTTGCCACTTCCGCAGTCCGTTACGTTTCAGGACATATCAGCCTTTGGCTGGCCCGGCGGCGATCACCTCGGCATCGACATGCTCTTCGTATTCCTTGAAATACTCGATGAACAGCTTGGCCAGCTGCTCCGCCTGACGGTCGTAGGCGTCCTTGTCCTGCCAGGTGCTGCGGGGATTGAGTACTTCGGCGGGGACATCCGGACAGGTCTTCGGAACCCTCAGTCCAAACACCGGGTCAACTTCATATCCAACGTTTTCCAGCCTCCCTTGCAGCGCGGCATTAAGCATCGCCCGCGTGTACTTGATCTTCATCCGCTCACCGACTCCGTACGGACCGCCCGACCAGCCGGTATTGACCAGCCAGCAGCTCACCTTGTGCCGCGTAATCTTATCGGCGAGCAGTTCGCCGTAGCGCGACGGATGCAGCATCATGAACGGCGCCCCGAAACAGGCCGAGAAAGTCGCCTCCGGCTCAGTCACGCCCGCTTCGGTCCCGGCCACTTTCGCGGTGTAGCCGGAGATGAAGTGGTACATCGCCTGCGTGGGGGTGAGTTTGGAGATCGGCGGCAGCACCCCGAAGGCGTCGGCGGTCAGCATCACGACATTCTTTGGATGGCCTCCCTTGCTCTCGCGCAGAGCGTTCGAGATGTGTGACAGGGGATAGGCCGCCCGGGTATTCTCGGTCAGCGAACCGTCATCGAGATCGAGCCGCCGTGTGATCGGATCATACCCGACATTCTCGAGGATGGTGCCGAACCGGCGGGTGGTCGCGTATATCTCCGGCTCGGACTCGGCCGAAAGCTTGATCACCTTGGCGTAGCAGCCGCCCTCGAAATTGAAGACGCCGTCGGGGCTCCAGCCGTGCTCGTCGTCACCGATCAGCTTGCGGCCGGGATCGGCCGAGAGGGTCGTCTTGCCGGTGCCGGACAGCCCGAAGAAGAGCGCGACATCGCCCGCCTCGCCGATATTGGCGCTGCAGTGCATCGAGAGTACGTTCTCCTGCGGCAGCAGGTAGTTCATGACGGTGAAAATCGATTTTTTGATTTCGCCGGCGTAGGAGGTCCCGCCGATCAGGACCAGCTTCTTACTGAGACTGAGCAGGATAAACGCGTCCGAGTTGGTGCCGTCGTATTCCGGGATGGCCTGGAAATTCGGCACGTGCAGCACGGTGAATTGCGGGGTGTGATCGGCCAGCTCCTCCGGTCTGGCGTGGATAAACATCGTCCGCGCAAACAGGTTGTGCCAGGCCTGCTCGTTGATCACGCGGATCGGCAGGCGGTATTTCGGATCGTAGCCCGCGAAACAATCCTGCACATACAGGTCGCGGCCCTGCAGATACGCCTGCAGCCGCCGGAACATCAGGTCGAATTTCTCCGGGGCGAACGGCTTGTTGACCTTGCCCCACCAGATTTT
>CAYPYM010000032.1:0-12079 GCA_964414435.1 uncultured Ignavibacteriales bacterium
CGACATGACAAACATAACCGGGAATGTCCCCGCCCCGAACAGCACCATGTACAGCGCGCCGGTCTCGGGCCGCCCGGTGCCGATCGCGCCGGCCAGGGCGACATAGACGAGCCCGCACGGGAGGAACCCGTTGAGGATGCCGACACCGAACATTGCCGCCGGCGAGGTGCGCGCGAACAGACGGTTCCAGATTGACTGCAAGTGTCCGATTATCCGTGCGTGCAGTTTCCGCCCGGTGACAAATGCCATGATCCGGGTTGGCAAAAGCACCGCAAACAGGATCAACGCTCCAAGGACGATCGACAGCGTCTGCTGATAGCCGGCCATCATGATCGTCTTGCCGATCCAGCCGCAGAGCATGCCGAGGAAAGCGTAGGTGACGATCCGCCCGGCGTTATAGAGAAACCGCCCGAGCACAAACGCCGGCTTGGCATGACCGCCGATCGGAAGCGCGACCGCAATCGGGCCGCACATGCCGATGCAGTGCAGTGAGCCGAGTACGCCGAGAACGAGTGCGGACCAGAGTTCCACGAGGGTATCCCCTAATTGATTACGAGCATGTTTTCGGTGTAGTAGTCGGCGCCGGCGGCAGCCCATTCGATTTTCACGCGCCAGAGACCGGGTATCAGGTTCGCGGCGTCGATATATTGCTCCCGATCCTCGTCCGCCGCAATCTTCACGCTGCGATCGTAGCCGGCGTTCGACGGCCTGTAGAGCGTGATGTCGCCGGTGATCGGCTGATCGACCGAGACGCCCGCGACATTCGGAAACGCAACCCGTATCTGTCGCGAGGCCCCCACATACTGAACCCGCACCGGTTCCGAAAGTGCGGCGGTGCGTTTCATGCGGTCGATCCGCCCCTGGTAGACCAGCTCTTTCTGGTAATAACCCGGGTCGACCAGGTTGACCTGCTGCAGCGAGGCAAACACCACAATGCCGAGGATAAACAGCACAAAGCCGCCGTAGAGAGCGTAGATGCCGAATCCCCAGAACGTCTTCTTGCTGTCAGTGGTCGTCGCGGTCGTGTGCATCGCTCTTATCGCCTTCATCGTGATGTTTGCTCCCCGGTTGCGGCCCGAGGAAATTCGTTCGTACGGTTTTGGCCACCTTGCCGTTGTCGAGGACCTCGACCTCGATCAGGGTCGACGCCGAGAAGAGCATCGACTGCGGCAGGTCGACAAAGAAGGCCGACTCCGAGATGCCGCGCGGCGGCACCGTGATCGCCGCTCCGACCAGGGTCAGCGTGCCCCCCTTGGGAGATTTCAACCGGAACGACACCGGCACCTCGTGACTCGTCTTGTTGACCAGCTTGGCCGTGTAGAGATTGCGCACGAGATCGTGATCGATCTCGGTATAGAGCGAGCCGGGCGGACGAAGAATCGTCGTCTCGACATCGGTGCGGGTCACCAGCAGTACGGTCAACAGGGTGACAAGAATCGCGAGAACCACCGAGTAGATGCCGACCCGCCCCGTGATCCACTTCTTCGGCTTGCCCTCGATCTGCGCCTGCGATGAATAACGGATCAGCCCCTGCGGCAGATTGACTTTCTGCATGGTGCGGTTGCAGGCGTCGATACAGGCGGTGCAGTTGACACATTCCAGCTGGGTGCCGTTGCGGATATCGATCCCGGTCGGGCAGACCGCAACACAGGCGTTGCACTCGACACAGTCGCCCTCGGTGCGCTCGCCCTTCCCCCGGCGCATCGGCGCGCGCGGTTCGCCCCGCTGGTAATCGTAGGCGACCACGATGCTGTTGCTGTCGATCAGCACTCCCTGCAAACGTCCGTACGGACAGACCAGCGTGCAGGCCTGCTCGCGGAACCAGGCGAAGACGCCGTAGAAGAGGAAGCTGAAGACGATCATCGCGGTGAGACCACCAAGATGGTTGAGCGGGTTGTCGGTAACGATCCTGAACAGGTTGTCGGTCCCGATGATATAGGCCAGGAACGTGTTCCCGATCAGGAACGAGATCGCGAAGAAGAGCGTGTGCTTGAGCGTTCGCTTGAACACTTTGCTTTCGTCCCACGGTCGCGCCGCGAGCTGCTTCTGGCGGCTCGGGCCGCCCTCGATCCAGTATTCGATCCGGCGGAACACCATCTCGAGAAAAATCGTCTGGGGACAGATCCACCCACAGAAGAGCCGCCCGAACACGGCCGTGAACAGAATGATAAAGATCACCAGGGTTATCGCGCCGAGCACGAGCAAAAAGAAATCCTGCGGCCAGAAAGTCACGCCGAATATGATAAACCGCCGTTCGATGATGTTGAACAGCAGAATCGGCTGGCCGCCGACCCTGATAAACGGCGCCCCGAACAGGAATGCGAGCAGGAACACCGATACGATCGAGCGCGCGGTATAGAGCCGCCCTTTCGGTTTGGCCGGAAACACCCACACCCGCCGCCCGGTCTGGTCGGCGGTGGCGAGATGATCGCGGAAATCGTTGTCGGTTTTGTGAGGCGCGTCGTTCATTCGGCGATCAGGTCTCCCTGGGGCGGTTTTGGATTCGGCGGGTTGGTGCCGCGCAGCGTGTACACGTAGCTGGCGACTTTCATCACCTGCTCCTCGGAGAGGGTGCCGAGCCACGGGATCATCCCCTTGGCCGGGTAACCGTATTTTACGCTGCGGACGATCGTGCCGAAATCGGTGCCGTGAATCCAGTACTTGTCGGTGAGATTCGGACCGATTCCCCCCTGCGCCTGCGGGCCGTGACACTGCACACAGTTCTTCACGAAAATCTCATGCCCGGCATCGAGATCGGCCTGATCGGTCAGGCGGACATAGGTGATCGTATCGGTCTCGGCGGTCATCATCACCGGATGGGCCGGCTTGCCCGACTGCGCCAGCAGGCTGGCCTGGGTCACCTCGGGGCGCACGCTGTAGTACGGCGAATGATACTCAGGGAGCACACCAAGGAACCGGTGCTCGGCGCTGCCGACCCGGATATAGTTCGGGTCCATCTCCTTCTTGTACTGGTCGGCCTGAGAGTAACCGATATCGAACACATGGTAATAGAGCATGTAGATCACCGCCCAGCCGATGGTGAAATAGAACAGGTAGAGCCACCACCGGGGGAGCTGATTGTCGAGCTCGTGGATTCCGTCGTAGTCGTGGTCGAGCAGTTTATCTTCGTATTCAGCCATCATCGTTCTCCCGCGTCGGTCGGTTCATCGCCGCTGTCGAGCGGCAGGCTGCTCCAGCGCTGAAGGTCCTTTCGTTTGATGGTCATCACCCAGATCACCACCGCCGAAAACGCCGCGAGGAAGAGCAGGAGCGAGACGATCGGATAGACGTGCACGCCGCCGATCGATTGCAGTACTTCTTTGAACATGCCTTGCCTCCTCTCCCCTATAAACCGGCCTGCTGGCCGGGCTGGACTTTGATATCGGTGCCGAGACGCTGGAGATAGGCGATCAACGCGACCATCTCGGTTTTCGGGTCGATCTCGATCCCGGCCTCCTTGAGACCGCTCGAGATTTTGACCGCCTGCGCGTTCATGTCGCTCACCGCCTGGTCTTCGTAATGCGCCGGGTAGGGCACGCCCAGTTCGCGCATGGCGCTAATCTTGCCGGGGGTGCCGGACTGATCGACCATCTTGTCGGCCAGCCACGGATAGGGCGGCATGATCGAGCCGGGCGACATCGTGCGGGGATCGATCATGTGGTTGTAGTGCCAGGCGTCGGGGTATTTCCCGCCGACCCGATGCAGATCGGGCCCGGTGCGTTTCGACCCCCAGAGGAACGGGTGGTCGTAGACGTACTCACCCGCCTTGGAGTACTCGCCGTAGCGCTCGGTCTCCGAGCGGAACGGCCGCACGAGCTGCGAATGGCAGTTGTTGCACCCCTCGGCGATATAGACGTCGCGTCCCTCGAGTTCGAGCGGTGTATACGGCTTCACGCTTGCGATAGTCGGGATATTCGATTTCACCAGGAAAGTCGGAATGAACTCGATCACACCGCCGATCGCGATTGCAACTGTAGTCAGAATCAGGAACTGAACCGGCTTCCGTTCGAGCCAGCGGTGCCATTCGTAGGTGCTCTTTTCGAATATGGTGCGTTCCAGGGCCGGTGCTTCCGCCGCTTCATCGGCCTCCATCGATCCCTGTCTGGCGGTCTTGAACAGGTTGAACGCCATCATGAGCACGCCGATGAAGAACAGCCCGCCGCCGACCGCGCGAATGATATACATCGGAACAATCTGGAGCACCGTCTCGAGGAAATTCGGATACTGAAGGAACCCCTCGGGCGAGAACTGCTTCCACATGAGCGACTGGGTGATCCCCGCGAAGTACATCGGCAGGACATACACCAGGATGCCGAGGAAGCCGATCCAGAAATGGTATTCGGCCAGCTTTTTCGAATAGAGCGTGGTCCGATACAGCTTGGGCACCAGCCAGTAGAGGATCCCGAAGGTCAAAAAGCCGTTCCAGCCGAGCGCGCCGACATGCACGTGGGCAATCGTCCAGTCGGTGAAGTGCGACACGGCGTTGACAGTCTTGATCGAAAGCATCGGTCCTTCAAACGTCGCCATACCGTAGGCGGTCACCGCCACCACCATGAACTTGAGCACCGGATCGTCGCGGACCTTGTCCCACGCACCGCGCAGGGTGAGCAGACCGTTGAGCATGCCGCCCCACGACGGCGCAATGAGCATGATCGAGAACGCCGTACCGAGCGACTGGGCCCAGTCGGGCAGCGCCGAATAGAGCAGGTGGTGCGGACCGGCCCAGATGTAGATGAAAATAAGCGCCCAGAAGTGCACGATCGAGAGGCGGTAGGAGAAGATCGGGCGATTGGCCGCCTTCGGCAGGTAGTAGTACATCAGGCCGAGATACGGTGTCGTGAGGAAGAACGCCACGGCGTTGTGGCCGTACCACCACTGCACGAGAGCATCCTGCACGCCGGCGTAGATCGGGTAGCTCTTCATCAGGGCGACCGGCAGCTCAAGCGAATTGACGATGTGCAGCAGCGCGACGGTTACGAAGGTGGCGATGTAGAACCAGATCGCGACATACATATGCCGTTCGCGCCGCTTGAGAATCGTGCCGAACATGTTCCAGCCGAAAATGACCCAGACGATCGCGATGAGGATGTCGATCGGCCATTCCAGTTCCGCATACTCCTTGCTCGTGGTGTAACCGAGCGGAAGCGACACGGCGGCCAGCACGATGATCAACTGCCAGCCCCAGAAATTGAGCTTCGACAACAGGTCGCTGTACATCCGCGCCTTGCAGAGCCGCTGGAGGGAGTAATAGATCCCCATGAACATGCCGTTGCCCACAAACGCAAAGATGACCGCGTTGGTGTGCACCGGGCGGATGTGGCTGAAGGTGGTGAAGGGAATGCCGAAATTCAGCCTGGGCAAAAAGAGCTGGGTGGCCGCGAGCAGCCCGACCAGCATGCCGACCGCGCCCCACACGGCCGTTGCCACGGCGAAATTTCGGACAATCCGATTATCGTAGCTGAAGGACTCAACTGCCATTAAGAAGAACTCCTGTCAGTAGGACTCTTTCGTTTATTGCTTTTCCTGGGCTCGAAGAGCATGCGCACGGCGGGCGTAAAGAGATCGTCGAACTGCCCGCTGCGCAGAGCGAAGAAAAACGCGGCGAGGAAACCGAGCGCCACCAGCAGCGACGCCCCGATGAGCACGAACATTACGTCCACGGCGCCCCCAGTTTCAGTTGCCGCGCTCGGAAGATGACCGCCGCCGAGGTAAACAGCACCACGCTGATCGAACTGAGCGGCATGAGCACCGCCGCCGCGATCGGTGAGAGGATTCCCTGCACCGCCAGCAGCAGCCCGATGAAATTGTAAATGAACGAAATCACGAAACTGGTCCTGATAATACCGAGACTGCGCTGCGCCAGGTTGAGGAAACGCGGCAGATCAGCAAGTCGGGAACCGTCGAGGATACCGTCGCACGCCGGGAAGAACGACGTGTCGTTTTCGACCACCGCCACCCCGACCGAGGCTGCTTTCAGCGCGCCGGCGTCGTTAAGCCCGTCGCCGATCATAAGCAGCTCGGTGCCGTCGGTCTGGCGCGCCTGCACATAGGCGAGCTTGTCGTGCGGCGTCTGACGGAAATGCAGCTCGGCCTCGGGCCCGAACATCGCCCGTACGCGGTCGCGCTCACCGTCGGTGTCGCCCGACAGCAGCGCCAGCTGGTAGCCCTCACGAAGTGACGCCAGCAGGTTTTCGACACCGTCACGGTAGTGCTGGGGAAACGGGTAGTAGCCGCGTACCTCGTTGTCGATCGCGACATACACCCGGGTCGATTCCCGCTCATGGCTGTCGGCCTTGGCTCCCACCCAGGCGCCGGAGCCGATACGGATAGTGCGGCCGTTGATCCGAGCACTTAATCCGCGACCGGGTACTTCTTCAAATTGATCGACCGCCTGCGGGGCGAGATCGCCGGCGCCCCCGCTGAGCGCCACCGACAGCGGATGGGTCGAGTGCAGGACGGCGCTCCGAATCAAGGCGTGGTCGTCCTCGCGAAGCCGCTCCCCGACGAACTCGGGATGCGGCGCCTGGTTGGTCGTGATCGTGCCGGTCTTGTCGAACACGATCCGCCGTACCGCGGCGAGGCGCTCGACCGAACCGGCCTCCTTAATGAGAAAGCCGTTGCGTTCGAAAATCCGATGTACGGTGCCCAGGGTAAACGGCGCGGCCAGCGCGAGCGCGCAGGGACAGGCGACAATGAGCACGGCCGTGGCGGCCGGCAGCGCTTTCGAGGGGTCAAAGAGAATCCAGAAGATGGCGGTCGCGGCCGCGATGGTCAGCACGCTCGGTGTGAAGTACCGGCTCAGACGGTTGGTCAACGAGATGAAGGTCGTCATAGCGGGAACATCGGTCTTCAGCTTTTTCCACAGGCCGGTCAGATACGACGACGCCACCTCCTTGACGACCTCGAGCTCGAGCGTGGCGCCCAACTGCCGCCCGCCGGCATAGACGCGATCGCCCGAGACGGCGTCGACTGGCGCCGCTTCGCCGGTGACGAAACTGTAATCGATCCGGCCGTGCCCGTTGATGAGTACGCTGTCGGCGGGAATCAGCTCGCCGTTGCGAATCAGAATACGGTCGCCGGGAGCAAGGGAGTCGATCGGTGTGCTTGTTGGAAGCCCGTCCTTTCGACGCAGCACGGCCACCGGGAAATAGGCGCGGTAGTCGCGGTCGAACGAAACCGCCGCGTAGGTGCGGTTCTGAAACCAGCGACCGATCAACAGCAGGAAGACAAACGCACAGAACGAATCGAGGTAGCCTTCCTGCCCGAGCAGGGTAATGTCAACCGCCGATCGAATAAACAGCGCGGCGATTCCGATCGCGATCGGGATATCGATATTCATTGTCCGGTGACGGAGACCCACCCAGGCCGAATGGAAAAAGCCGGATGCACTGTACAGCAGTACCGGCAGCGAGAGCAGCAGCGAGAGATAACCGAACAGCCGCGAGAAGTGGCTGTCCACCGAGACGTCCAGCCCGAGATACTCAGGGAAACTCAATAGCATGACATTCCCGGCACAGAATCCCGCCACCGCAAGGCGGGCGTAGACACCACGAACGGAACGGTCGACCGGCGCTCGGTCGAGATCGATCAGCTTGATGTCCGGCTCGTATCCCAAACGTGCCAGCAGTTCGGCGAGCTTTCGTAGCGAAAGGTCGGACTCCTTGAATCGGATCGTTACCTCGCGGCGAAGGAAATCCACGCGCGATTCGATCACGGCCGGCTCCAGCGCCGGCAGATTCTCCAGCAGCCAGATACAGGAACTGCAATGCATTTTGGGGATGCTGAAGGTCACCCGCGACTCGGTCGCATCGGAGTAATTTATCAAGCGGTCGCGAGTGGCCGCATCATCGAGGAAAGCGTAGTGATCGGTCGGCCGGCTGTCGTCGGGCCGTACCCCCGGCTGGTCGGAAAGATCGTAGTACGACTCAAGCTCGTGGGCGTGCAGCAACTGGTACACGGTGCGGCACCCGGCACAGCAGAATGACAGCTCCCCCAGCGAGGGCGAGCCGCCCGGGCAGGGATCGCCGCAGTGCACACAGCGGACAGCGGTCCCGGATGTCACGGGCGCCATGAGGAAATTCTCCGAAATAACCTGGGGTTACGGCCGGGGCCGGACGGCAGCGGCGGGCGACGGTGTGCAAACGTGTACATTATTCACCAATATACTCAATAATAGATGCAAATATAGGCATCGGACCGCGCTGAGGCAAGGCTTTAACACTCGAAAACGACCGTTTTTCTCCGGGAAAACTGCACCAACAAGTATAGTTTCACACCGACTACGGCGCTCTGTCGGCGAACAATGCCTGAACGATAATTGTGAGCACGTTTGGTGAACCGGTAAAGCAGCCGGCGGGGGCACATGTCCCACCCCCGCCGGTCTATTGATTTGGTCTGTCGCTTACGGACAGGACAGCGGCAATGACATACCCTGGAAGAGGTATCCCACCAACAGGGCCAGATCGCCGACATCGATCTCACCCGCCTGGCTGTTGAGATCGGCCTCCTGAAGGCAGGCCGGCGCCGGCCCTCCCTGGAAGATATAGGCAACGAGATACGACAAATCGGCCACATTCACGGGAGTGTTGCCGTCGATGACGCCGTCGACATTTCCCTTGTTCTCACAGCAGTATTCTACCCCGACGGCGCCGTTGGCTGCAACGGCACAGTAACTCGCGAGCGGCCCGACGAGGGTCGGCAGATACGTTCCGTACCCGTCGATGCTTATCTCGGCTGAATCGCCGTCGACGGCGCCCGCACCGATTCGGAAGTATACCTTAAGCAGCGGGCCGACGCCTTCGCAGAGGCAGTCGACCGGGTCGGACATCGACTTGAGCAGGCGTACCGTGAAGCGACGGTTGGCGAGATCGGAGTGAACCGCCGCCACCGATGCGAAGTCGGCCGTGCGACAGCCGGCAATCGAAACGGAGTCGACCGCCAGCGGAACGTCGCCCGAATACTCGATCGGAATGGTGATCACGCGCAGCGGGATGACGTTGCTGCCGCTTATGGTTACTTCCACCTCCTCCCCCGCTCCGGCCGCGCCGGTCGAAACGGCAAGCGTATCGCAGAGGGCGTAGACGCACTCTTTTTTTTGCAACGAGTACGTCTCGCCGTCGACCGTCACGGTCAGCGTTGCATCGTAAGCGCCGCGACTCACGAACGTATGGGTGACGGCCGAGTCGGTCGCGACACCGCCGTCGCTGAAGCTCCACGACCAGGACTCGACGTCGAGCGGTGATGCGCCTTCGCATTGTACCTCCAGCGGCACCGCGCCTATCACCGGGCTCAGATCGAAACTGAGAATGTCACGGCTGAGCCCCTTGACGCAGAAATTGGCCGTGTTGTTTTGCTCGAAGAAATCATGCCAGTCACCCCCCGACAGATAGTAGCTCTGACCCGGCTCGGCGTAGGACAGAACGGTCGGAAGGCCCCGGGCGCCGAGGAGAAGATCGACGGCGGCGGTGCAGTCGTAGGCGTACGCGCTGTCGGAAAGCTCGAGGTAGAGGTAGAAGGCGTCATCCGGGTTTCGCAGCATGACCGGTTGTTCAAGGTCGATCGTGTGAAACCCGCGATATGGGATGACACCGGTGCGACTCGACTGTTCGTCGAGCAGTTCGCCGTTTTCAAAGCGGTCGTAGACGCGAACGGTATAGGTAACGCTGTCGCTCATGGTATAGAAGCTGACGGCGTCGAGACGGTCACCTCCCTCGGCGTGGAAGGCGTTGAACACCGCCGGGGTACCGGTCCGTACGCGTCGCCAGCCGTGGTAGTCGTGGAAGTAGATATGGTCGTAGGAAAGCAACTCCGGATTGCGGAACGCGACCGCCCCCATGAGCGGATGCTGGCCGGCCCAGCGGTCATAGTAGGAGACCCAGAAGAAGCCGCGCGTGCCCCAGCCCGTCCCCCAGCTGTTTTTCACGTACCAGGCACCCGGCTCGGGGGCGCCGGTTTCTTTGAAGTCATTCCAGCCGACGATGGCGACGGCGTGAGTGGGAAGACTGCCGACAGTGGCGGGCTGATAGTGAACATCGGTGAGATCGTCGAAATAGGTCGCGTCGGAGTTGATACAGGTCGCCACCGCGCCGCCTTCCATGAGCCGTTCCTTGACCGTGTTGATGTTGCTCAGGTCGGCGCCGACCGTGTACCATTCGATATCCCGGACATAGTACTTGTGGAAGTCGGGCCCGTCGCGGGGCGGCATATCATAGAAGCTCTGGCCGTCGATGTCACGCACCGGCCCCTCGCCCCGGCTGATATAGGCGGCCGCCATGCGGTAGTCGCCGCCGTAATGCAGTTCGACTCCGTTCGCGCTGTCGGGCGGGTCGGCATCGTCGTTGTTAAAGTCGTTGTAACCGTTCCACCAGTCGAGGTGGTACTCGGCGAGATTCGGTTCGCCGGTATCGCCGACGGCGGCCCAGTTGCCGTTCATGAGCAGGGCGCTCTCGATCGAAGCCATCGTGCCGTGCGTCCAGCAGGTCCCGCCCTGCTGGAGTTTTACGGATGTCACGAAGTTCTGATCATTGACGCAGGTCAGGTTGAAAATGGTCGGCGGGCCGGCGGCGGCGGTTACGGAAAGGACGGCGGTTAAAAAAGCGGCGAGGATTCCGGTCGACACTCCTGTCCAGTACATTGCATCCCTCCTGACTGGATCGGCGGTTGGCGAAAGGAGCCATGGCCATCTATACTGTAATGCTGCATTATGCAGTTGATGTCGGGATTGGCCGCTACGTAGATAATATAGACCATGCTGCGGGCCGTGTCAAGTTGCGGCGAGTTCAGGCGGCGGTGGGGCCGGCCGACGACCACAGCGCCACCATCGGTGTATCATATGATATGGAAGCGACGCGGTCCCATCAAGGCGGCGGCCCCGACACGACCGTCCGGAGGCGGGAAATTACTTGCCCCCGCGATAAGAATGCGACTGTTTACCTGATGTTGCCGGGTATCCCGCGGCGTCGGGATGCGGCAGCGACCGGCGCCCAAACGTCGTTCCGGTAACCCCCGTACCTGATGGAGATGAACATGGGCATACGAACTATCAGAGTTCTCGTTCTGGCGATACTTCTCGGCCTCGTCGGCTGCAGCTCCAACAAGGATCTTGGCGAGGATATCAATGTCGGCCGCTTCCTGACCGCGAAACTGGGCAACACGCATCTCAATCGAACCAGCGAGGTCCGCGTGTTCGCCGACACCAGCCTGTGGGAGTATATGGACGGCGGCGCCGATCAGTACCTTCAGTACGGGTTCAAGGAGCTCTCCACGGCCGATTACAATTCCGGCGACGCCCAGATCACAATCGATATCTTCGAATTCGAATCGGCGGTCGACGCTTTCGGCCTCTATTCCCTGATCCGCCCGAGTCGTCCGACAACCGTCGAATACGGTATCGAGGGATTTGCCTCCGCCTCGAACATCCGATTCGTCAAGGGCCCGTTCGTCGTGTCGATAACCGGCTACGACGACGCCGAAAACACCGTCGCGACCATGGTGACCGCCGCCAAGTATTTGAGCGACCGCGTGCCGGGGGCGGTGGCCGAGCCGCCCGGTTTCGAGATGCTGCCGACCCAGAGCGCGATCGCGGCCAGCGATCGCTATATCGCCGAGAACTTCCTCGGCTACGGGATTCTGTCAGGGGTTTATCTGCGGCGGTACGTAATCGACGACGACACGCTGCGCTGCTTCATCACGCGCCAGAACGCCGGTCCGTCGCTGCTCGAGTGGTCGAAGCTGGCGTCGGCCGACCACAATCTCGAACTGGTGCCGCGGGACGTCCCGTTCGACGAGGGCAAGGCATTTATCACGGTCGATCCGAAGCGGGGGCGGATTATCGCCGGGATCCACCACGACTATCTGCTCGGGATTATCGGTTACCACGACACCGATCAAGCGATGTTGACCGCGTGGCTGAAATCGTTACCATGATGTGAATCGAAAAGACGGATCAGAATACGGGAGCGTCCTCGCCGGTCAGGCGCTCGACCGCCTCCCGGAAAGCTGTGATATTAAGTTTCGAGTCGGGCGCTACCGCGGCTCTGGCGGCCGGAATCTTGGTCTCCTGGGCCCGCCGCCTCTTCCC
>CAYPYM010000033.1:0-11887 GCA_964414435.1 uncultured Ignavibacteriales bacterium
GCGCACCGTTCAGCAGGGCCAAGGCCGCCCTGGCCGCATTCTCCGCGGCATTTTGGTCTCCGAGTTTTTCCCGGATGTCACGGTAGTCGTCGCGAATGCGGGCGCGTTTGTCCTTGTTGGAGATCAAATCCGAACACTCCCTGGCCAGGTTTTCGGCGTTGTCGGAAAGCTGGTAGATAACCGAACTGAGGTTGCGCGACATAGTGCTGAACGCTTTGCCCAGAACATCCTTGTCGCCGCGCGGAGTGATCGTGGCGGTCAGGTCGTTGCCGGCGATCGCCCGGGCGGCATCGCTCATCTCGCGCAGGTAATCGACCAGTCGGCCGAACGCAGCGGCCAGATCGCCGATTTCGTTTTTGGTGTCGACTCTCACCTTGTGATCGATATCGCCCTCGGCAATCGCCTCGGCCGCGATCGAAATCTGACAGATCGGGCCGGCGATACTGCGGCTGAGGAAGAATCCGATAAGCGACGTGACAAGGACCGATATCAGCGCAATCAGCACGGCGAACCAGGTGTAGCTCGACGCTTCCTGTTGCAGGAACCCCTTGGAGAAATCTATCTGAACGAACCCGATCGCTTTCTGCTGACCGTCGAGCAGCGGGCTGGAGACTTTGATGACGTCGTCGGTTTCCTCGGTCACGGTTTCGGTCACGGGCGTCACCCGCGCGGTGCCGCCCTGTCCGTCGTTGAGCGACGCGAGCAGCCGGCCGGTCATATCGTAGACGCGAACGTCGGCCAGCGTGCGCTGGGTACGGCTGCCGTTGTCGCGCAGCATATCGAGCGTTTGATGCAGTGACTGACCGTCATCGAGATCCATCGTCTCGACCCCGAGCGCGAGATTTTCGGCCAGGAGGCCGGAGATGAAGCGGGTATCGTTACCGAGCACTCGTTCACCCAGGTTGATCGCCTTCTGCGGCGTGACAACTGCGAGGACCAGGCCGATAACGACGCCAACACACGTGATGACCCCTATCGTCTGAAATTTGATGGACCGAAGTGCTTTCACGGAACTCCTCCCGGGAGCTTGAGTATGGTTATATCGCGGGGGCCGGGCAGCTCAGTCAACCCCTGCCCAAAATGCCCGGCCGACTCGATTCCTCTTCCTAAGAGTGTATCGGGCGGCCGCCAACCGCGCCTAACCGGCTGACCTGACAATCGTTGACCGATCGATCAAGTTGTGCAGGTTTTGAGCTTGAAGGCGGGATAGGGAATGCCGACACGACCGCGGCGTCAAGAAAGTGGGCGTGTCGGTCGATACCCCCTGTATAATGGTTGGACGGCCCACCCCTACGCAGTTGCGCATTTACGGTTGGGCCGCGTATTGTGTATAGGATATTTGGAAGATAAATCTGCACCCCACAGGAGATGAGGGCTGACCGGATGAAGATTTTTGCGGCCTCGATTGCTCTGGGCGTCCTGTTGATTTCCGGCCTGATGGCCGAGACCATCACGGGGGATGACGCCGACTACATCGTCAAAGTCGTGTCCAAACTCGACAAGTACATCACCTGGCCGTCGGATAAGAACTATGAAGGGAACGGCGATCTGATCGTCATCAGCGTGGTGGGTGATTCCCCGGTCAACGCCGGTCTGAAAGCGCTCGACGGCACCGACACCCCGGGCGGGAAGAAGTTCAAGATTCGTTTTGTCGAACCGACGGAACTTCCGGCCAACTCCCATATCCTCTTCTGCTCCGGTTCCGATTCCGCCATCGTCGAAAAAGCCCTGCGGCTCCTGAAGAGCCGTGGCACGCTCGTAATCGGCATGAATGAGGGCTTCGGCAAAATGGGCTGCATGGTGAACTTCGCCCGTTCGGCGGCAAGCGAGCCGGGCAAGATGGGCGTGGAGATCAACGCCGGCAGTCTCAAGGAAGCATCGTTCCAGGTCAACCCGGCATTCCTCAAGCTGGCTCACGTGATCAACTGAGCCGACTCGAAAGATTTCGTGCAAAGCCGGTCCCCTGTCGCGGGCCGGCTTTTTCGTTCAGAACGCTGTCATGAGCTGCACGGTAAGGCGGTTGCCGATATCGGCGCTGTCTTTGTCCCGAATCTCGTAGTCCACTGCCACGAAACTGCCCTCCACGAGAAAGTAACGCAACGCCAGCGATACGCGAGTCCAGTCGTCGGTCGGCGTGACATTGTGGTTCGGATCAAACCAATCGTAACGCGCAGCGATTTCGAACTTCGGGATCACGTACCCGGACACCGCGGCGTAGAAGCCGCGCGGCTCGGTGGCGGCGCCGGTCGTGTCCCATTTCCCCTGCTGGTACTCGCCTTCCAATCGGCAGTCGCGCCCGGTAATTCTCCCGGTCCAGGAGAACTCGAGTCCCCAGGCTTGCTCTTCGAGACCGATGGAATCGGTCAGATCCTCGAACGTACCGTGGTAGAACGACCCGCCGATTGTCGCTCCCCACGGCGATGCGATTGTCAGCCGCCCGACAAAGTCCTTCTCGTCGTTGTTGTCGGTCGTCAGGATCCCGTTTCCGTTCATGAGCATCAGGGCGTAGCCGATTGAGATCGGCTCGACCGGCACACTCCCGAGCGCCTCCACGCCGATATCACGAAAGCGGCCGTCGCGCTTGCCGGCCGGCCGCCTCCCCATGTTGCGCGTGATGGCGTCGGTGATGTAGGTTCGGTCGTAGAACTCGCGCTTGTCGAACCCGCGCCTCGATTCGAGACCGAACGGTGCGTACATCTGGCCCGCCTGAAGTTGCGCGTACCGGCACAGCTCGTAGATACCGTACGCCTCCATCACGATGATACCGTCGTCCTTGTCGCGCCCCTCGATGGCCATCCGGGCGGAGAGCTTCTCGTCGAACGCGGCGGCAAAGCCAAGCCGTACCCGCTTGAGATCGAAGGTGGACTGCTTACCGCAGGTTTCATCATTCTGGAACATCGATTGCACTCGAAGGCTGGTCTTGAGTTGCGGCTGTGACTGCTGATCCACCGCGAACGTTGTCGCGCCCAGCGCTAGCCCGGCCGCCAGCGTCAGGACGGTGCGCAGATTCATGATTGTCTCCGATTGTTGGGTTGCCCGAAAGGACAAGCGGGGCACATACTCCGGATACTCCGGAAAGTCTCTGTCAAACCAACGCTGTTCATTCCGTTTCACCTGTGAAGCAGGCTGTGGTCGGAGCGAATATACGCGGCGGAGGGCGGCGGACAAAGACAAGTCTGTCTTCGTTCTTTCGAATAATCGAAAGGCGGCTTACTTGCTCGCATTGGGGGGATTTGCCGCGCCGGGGGCGCGATTACGCCCGCCCCGAGGACAGCGAAAGCACGAACGCGCTTAGGCGATCGGATGCGGCATCAGTTCCGAACCGTAGGTGAAGCCGAAATACTCGTGCATGAGGCCGCGGATGATGTCCTCCAGCCTCGCCCCGCGGTCGGCCTGCACTTCGCTGTAGACCTCCTCGGAGATCTGCTCGAACGCCACGACAATCTCGGGATCGAACTGGGTCCCGGCGGCTTCGCGGACCGACTCGAGCGCGTCATCAAACGAATAGGGGACTTTGTACGGGCGGCGCGACGTCATCGCATCGAACACATCTCCGATCGTGAATATCCTGGCGTTGAGCGGAATCGCCTCACCCCGGAGCCCGTCGAGATATCCCTCGCCGTTCCACCATTCGTGGTGATACCGGACAACGTCAAGAGCGTCGCTCAGCCAGGTGACTCCCTGAATCACGTGCGCGCCGCGCCGGACATGGCTGTTCATCAGACTGCGCTCGTCGGCGCTGAGCCCCGACGGTTTCACGAGGACGGCGTCGGGGATGCCGATCTTGCCGATATCGTGCAGGAATGCTCCCTTGATCAGCGCCCGAATATCCTCGCGCGGGCGCCCGAGAATTCGCGCCAGCTCGACCGCGTAGATCACCACCCGATAGTTGTGCTCGCTCGTTCCGGTATCCCGCTCGGCGATGGCGCCGCCGAGGGCGCCGATCATCTGCATGTTGCTTTCGAGCAGATCGCGCTCAAGCGCGAGAAGCAGGCCCTGAAGGATGCGGGCGTAGTCGAACTGCTCCGAATCGGGCTGCTGCTCGTGAAGCATGCCGGTGCGGCAGTGCTCGAGCATGCGGCCGCGAAGCTGCTCCAGCAGCACGGTCGCGACAACGTGGAAATAGTCGCCGGGGGCAATCTCCTCGGGCCGGTCGCCGAGCAGGGTGCAAAGTTCGTCGGCCATCGTCTGGACGATCTTCGAACCGTTGAGCCGGTCGGCCACGGTCTGTTTGATCCAATCGGAATCCATGATGCGCTCCGAGATTTGTGGCGGTCGGTTGTCGGCGAGGAAGTCGGGTCGATTGTTGTCGGGCACGCAAAAGATAACGGCCGCCGCCAAAACGGCCAAGACTTTTCGGCGCGATTCAGACGATCGCGTCCTCAAGTTTTATACGGCGGCGGGACTCCGCCGGTCGTATCTTTCACCTGGAATAATCGACAAATTCGATATACTATTTACCGGCGGGTGAGGATGTCATGAGCGGTTCCCTCAAATCTCGCATTGGGATCGGACTGGTTGTTGCGGCCGCCATCTTCGGCGCCGCCATCCTGATTCCTCGACTTCTCAAATTCACGGTGTTGTCCCGCATCGCCGCCACGCAGGCGATTGAACTCGGGCTGGCCATTCTCGCGATCGTCATATTGGGAAAGGCCAAATTCGCCGACTACGGCTTTCGTCTGCCAAGACCGGATCGCCCGATCGGAGGGGCGCTGATGCGCTGGATTCCGGTCGGACTGCTGGCGCTCGCTGTCGGCGCCGCGGCAACGGTGAGTACCCTGGCCACCGGCGGGGCCGGGAATCCGATCGCAAAGCAGCTTACGTTTCCGCAGATCCTGCTGTTCGTGATGCTGCTTTCGAGCACGATCGAAGAGATCTTCATGCGCGGCTTCCTCCAGAGCCACATCGCGCTCGGTGAGACGGTCGATCCGGCGGCGCCGCGGAAATTCATCGACCGGCCCACCTGGATCAGCGCGGCGGCGTTTGCCTCGATGCATCTCATCCTGCTCGCGTCAGGTATGGACATCGCCGGCCTGGTGATTACGCTGCTCTTCACCTTCGCGGTCGGCCTGATCGCGGGGACACAACGGTCGCGCACCGGGAGCCTGGTGCCGGCGATCGGGGTGCATCTGCTGGCCAATGCCGGCGGGATGCTCGGCGGAATTATCTACGCCGTGATCAGTGTCGCGACCGGGCACGGTCTCCCCGGCCAGTGAGACCGGCGGGAGGGCGCTCGAGTCGCTGTCGTTGACAAAACGATCCACGTTTGATATATTATATCAAACAAAGGAGGTCAGTCATGGCAGTCGACAGAGTGATCAAGGGGCATGCGCTCTTCACGATGTTCGCCCCGGAGGAGATGGATCGCCTGAGCGATTTCTCGGCGGTGAAGAAGTGCCGCGCGGGCGAGGTTCTGTTTGATCTCAATCAGCCGGCCACCCACGTGTACATGCTGATGACCGGTGCGGTGCAGCTTCGTCTTCCGGCCGAAGCCCAGGGGATTTCGTTTGTCGTCTCCGATATCGAACGAGGCGAGCTGTTCGGCCTGTCGCCGCTGCTCGAGTCGCCGCGGTATACCTCGACCGCGATCTGTGTCGAAGAGAGCGACCTGCTTGCCATCGAGGGCGCGCCGTTCCGGGAAATGCTCAAGGGGAACTGCACGATCGGCTACGCCATCATGAACCGGGTCGCGCACACTTTCTTCCATCGGTACATTGATGTGCTGAGGAATCTGCAGGGCGTGGTCAACCAGATGTCCCTTATCCGGTAGCTCGTCCGGCCGTTTTGTTATCCAGCGTCGCTCGACATCTTCGAAAAAGCATCTATACTGACACGACCGGGTCCCGCCCGGGAGCGTGGCAGCCGGCGATCTACGTCTCGGGAATCGGGACGAATCGCAGGGTGGGACGGCCGGAGTCGATCGGCGGGTTGAGGTACAGGGTGTCGCGGTCGATCACGATGTCGTGGTGGCCGGGAAGCTCCGCCAGAAGGAAAGTCTCGATATCCATTTCGGCACACAGTTTCTTGGTCGCGATTAGACTGCCGATTTCTATCTGATTCTCTGCCCGGCTCGTCGCCGAACCAGCGTAGCCGTTGCACCCGGCAAAGCCGTGAATCCCTTTTGAATCAAACACCATCGACACGGTACTCCCCTCGACCTGAGCGAGACGGTCATCGAGCACCAATCCCCACGACGTTCCGGTGAGGCTCTGCAGCACGGGAATTTCGATCGTTTCGACCGCGGCGCTGTCGTCGGCGGTGCGATAGCTGCTGTTGAAGCAGCCTGACAGTACTCCTGTCATGGCGATTACGGTGATGGCGGCTGTAATGCGGAATCGTGACATCGATGTTTCTCCGCTTGACGAAGTAATTTGTGGATCGGCTGTCTTTCTGCTCTACCGGTGCTCCGGGACTGCGGTGCCCTGGTGGAACACCATTCGCCAGGCGTCGTTTGATTTCTTCCAGATCGACGTGCGCAGCGAGCGGCGCGGGGTCCGTTCGGAGCCGGTTCTCGCCACGAGGCGGTAGGTGACCATGATTATATCCGGGGCAAGCGGCCGGGCGACGAAGTCGGAGATGGTCCAGAAGAAGGGGCGTTCGCGGGCCAGTTCCTTGATCAGTTCGTCGCGGTCGAAGACCCGTCCGGAGGCGCCGATCTCGAGGAAATCATCGGCCAGGAGCGCGGCGACATCCTCGGACGACCGCCGGATGTGGGGGTCGAGCAGACGGATCTCGAGTGCATAGAGAAGCGCCTGCAAAGAGTCTCGTTCGGTCCGGTCGTTCATGACAGCCACTTTGCTACCACCCCGGTGCCCAAGCCCAGACCCACACTGCCGGTGCGGCCCCGAAGGTAGTTCCATCAGTCCTCCAGCGGAGTTTTCGTCGCCCCCACCCATCGCGGGGCCGAATCGATTTTGATCCGCTGGATGTAGTGTAGTTGTGCAGTGTGATGCTGCACGTGTCTCATAGTGTAATACATTAGTTCTACGGCCGTCAAGTGGGGACGTTTCACGCAGGGGCGGGTCATATCTTCCTCGGTAAGCGCGGCAATCACTTTCCGGCATTTCTGCCGGCCGTAATCGAGATAGGTGAGCAGCTCCTCTTTGGTGTAGATCCGGGGCGGCAGGACGCCTTTGGGGTCGATCTCGCACATATCGAACGGTTCGGGCGGGGCGAAATCGGGGTCGGCGTCCGACATGTCGTGGTCGAGCCAGAAGAGGGTGTGGGAGGCGAGATACCAATATTCGTGCCAGTCGATGCGGTCGCCCCAGACGCGGTCGGGGCAGGAGGTGATGGCGTTTTCGAGCATATCGATGGCGGCGCCGAGCTGCCGCCAGAGGATGTTTTTGGCGTCCTGGTTCATGGGTCTCTCCGGTCGGTTGGGGTGGTGTGGTACAGATAAATACGATTGATCGGCCGGTCGGGGCAATCGCATTTTCGCCTGATGACGTGATTCCCAACCGGTTACGCCGGAATTGGGTTCGTTTGGTAATTTTCGTTTTCTAGTTTCGCGTCTCTCCCTCCTCGGGTTGGATAGAGTAACCCTCCCCTATTAATAGCCTCGGGGTAAGAATCGTCTGCGAATCGGTGGGGAAATTGTGGGGGGGACTTGAACTGAACAGGAGGTTCGAGAGCGTTGTGCCACGGTCAAGCTTCGCTTGGCCGTGCGGGTTACGGGAAACCTCAAGATTCAAGAGCACTGACAAGACAGGTTTGTCAGTGGCGCCGGGAAACCAGCTCTCAGAATTCGAATGCTACCCCCGAAAAGTGTCTCCTTATCGATACTGGTGGGCGGTGCTCGATCAGCACGACAACGCCGATCTGCTGACAACCCTCACTGTGGTGAGCTACGCGCCCGAGATGTTGCGGGCGACTGTGATCTGGCCCGACGGCGCGATCGCCCGATCCCGCATAGTCAGTGTTCGGAAAGCTTCAAATACTTCGTCGACACTGATATCGGCCAGGCTCGCGTCCTTCATCGTATTGACGATATTGGCCGGGAGTCGATTCGGCTTTTCGACTACCATGTCGCGATTGTCGAACGGCATGAAGTTCTTCACCGCCGCCGGGTTGAGCAGAGTAACGCTCCTGAGACCGGCATAGTGGGCCAGATTGCGGGGGCCGCTGTCGATTCCGATCATGTAGTCGCTTTGTTGCATCACGAGAAAGAGGTCCCAGAGGCTCAGTTGGTCTACGAACGATCGGACGTCAAATGACAGCCTCCGCCGGATTCTCTCAAGTGCGCCCATTTCCTGCTCGCCCTTTCCCACGAAGAAGAACTGATAGGGACCGAGCCGGCGGATCATTTCGAGGAGGGCAACCCATCTGTCGTCATCCCACAGTTTGACCCCCCATCCGGATCCGGTGTGGATCAGCACTTTTCTTTCCAGGCATTGAAGTTCGGGATAACGTGTCAGGATGTCGCACCGATCACTGTCGATGTCAAACAGGGAATACAGCAGGTCTGTCCGCGAAACGTGGTGCAGCCCGAGCGGATCAAACATCATCTCCCGTGACTGGGTCACCGGCCGCTGGAGCAGGCTGCTCCCGGCCATGTGAAGAACATATTTCAGAAGCGCCGCATCACTGCTGATAATGCGCCGGCATTTGACATGCCTGATCAGGCCATAGGCTTCGGGGCTAAGTCTCAGGACGATTATTTCGTCGTACGCCGGCGGGATGTCATGCTCGGAACGGTGCCCTCTTTCGGACGGCCGATTATAGGAGCTGCGCGCGACAAAGACGTGGCGAACTCCCTTGATATGCTCCGCCAGCGACCGAAAGTCGGGTGACACGATGATATCGAAGGTCGTGTGATTTTTCTCGGCGTACGCCCGAATCGCGGGCAGGTAGGAAAGGCAGTCGCCGAGGATACACGGCACGACAAAGAGCGTTCCCTTCCCCGTTCCGGATGCAGGCCGGGATATGCGCCGCACCATCATCTTCAGCCTCAGTCGCAAAAGCGGCAGGACCTCTTTGACAACCGAAAGATCGTAGGGGTTTACAGTATTGTTCTTCATAGCAAATTCATGCACGTGCACGCCGGTCGCCGGTCCTCCTCCAGACGGGAAACGGCGGTACGCGGCCGTTCAACTGAGCCGACCGGTGCGTCCGGGCGCATGCCTGCGGCTTACGCAGTGCAAGGGGCAATGGCATGAACGTCCTCCTTGGAGCAACAGTGTTTTTCAGGCAGTCAGATGATTGAGCGCAGACAGTGTCTGAGAGTTCACGCGATGAGATGCGGCAACAGGTGTGAGGCACCGGCGCGGCGGTCACGGTTCCGACAACCGGACCCAAATGACGGCCTTGACTTATATGCAGAATACGAAAGGAAGATGAAAATAGGATGAAAGGCAGGTCGAGAGGAGATTCACCCGATGGCTCCTCTCCAGCCCGACGGCGTCTGCGAATGGGGGATGAGGCGGGCCCTGCGAATGCCTCCCGGAGATCAATTCGGCCCGGAGACAACCTGCGCGCGGGTCCCGGCCGGGCACGTTCAGTTCATCCGAAGTCGTTGACAGCTATAGCTCTTTGCCGATCTTCTTCATGAGAATCACACGGTAGATGTTCAGGGAGGTTGCTATCAACATAAAAGCCGCCATCTGAGCTGCCACGGCCGAAACCGTGACCCCGTGTACTTCCAGCAGGAGATACCGGGAGACGAAAAAAACAACCGGGTAATAGAAAATGAGGGCCAGCAGAAAGGCCACGGGGGTAAGATACTTGAGATCACCGATCAGTTCCCGGGAGCGGTATTTCTTTCCCTCACCTCTGTTCTTGTCCCACAGACGGGTAATGATGAACAACACCGATGATCCGATTATGCCTCCGGCAACGGCGGCAAAAGAAATGTACCTGGGGACTTTCGTGAACTGAGCGACGAAATCGGCGGCCAGCGGAGTACCGACGAACGAGCCGAGCTCGGCAACGACCATCTCTTTGTTAAAGTGCAGGGTGGATCTTTTTATTCTCATCACATCCACAGATAATTCTGCCCGCCCTCCGCGCCTGGTGAGGTACCGGGTATTCATACGGCCGAATTCCTCTCTTACGACAGCCGTGACATCGCGATCTCAAATTCTAAATGCACCGGACCCAGCCCGTGTTCACCCCCTCCCCCGAAAAACCTTGCCAGTTTTCCACAATTTATCTACATTATCAGGCTATTGGAAAAGCCCGACCGACTAACCAGATCGCTGAAGTTGCTATTATGAAAGACGATACGCACAAATTCGATACCCTCAAAGACAACTTCGCCCTCCCCGCCGCCGAGGAACGCATCCTCGCCTTCTGGGACCGCGAAGAGGTCTTCCACAAGTCCCAGACCGAAGCCCACGACCGGCCCCATTTCGTTTTCTACGAAGGCCCCCCGACCGCCAACGGCCGGCCCGGCATCCACCACGTCATCGCCCGCACCTTCAAAGACCTCGTGTGTCGCTACAAGTACATGCAGGGCTTCCGGGTCGATCGCAAAGGGGGCTGGGACACGCACGGCCTTCCGGTGGAAATTGCGGTCGAAAAGCAGCTTCATCTCGAAAGCAAGGCCCAGATTGTCGAGTACGGTATCGCCAAATTCAACGAGCAGTGCCGCAAATCGGTCTGGGAATTCCTCAGCGAATGGGACCAGATGACCCGCCGCATGGGCTACTGGCTCGATCTCGAAGATGCCTATGTCACGCTGAAAAACGAATATATCGAAACGGTCTGGTGGATCCTCGCCGAATTCTTCAACCGCGACCTCATCTTCAAGGGGTACAAGACGGTCCCGTTCTGCCCCCGCTGCGGCACCGGCCTCTCCAGCCACGAGGTCGCCCAGGGGTACGAGCTGGTCAAGGACCCGTCGATCTATGTCAAGGTCAGGGCGGCCGACGACGACTTCTCGTACCTCGTCTGGACCACCACCCCTTGGACGCTGCCGTCGAACGCCGCCCTCTGCATGCGGCCCGACGCCGACTACGTCATGGTCGAGCACGAAGGCGAGAAGCTGGTGCTGGCCGAGGCGCTGGTCGAGAAGGTGCTGGGCGAGCCGAAAGAGGCGCTGAAGAAATTCAAGGGGAGCGATTTCCTCAAGCGGAAATATGTCCCGCTGTTCGACACCTTCGCCGACCAGGCTGACAAGGCGTTTTACGTTATCAACGGCGACTTCGTCACGCTCGATGACGGCACCGGGATCGTGCATATCGCCCCCGGGTTCGGCCAGGACGACTATGAGATCGGCCAGAAATTCGGGCTTCCGGTGTTCCAGGCGATCGAGGCCAACGGCATTTTCAAAGAGTTCGCCAAACCGTATAACGGGATGTTTATCAAGGACGCCGATCCGATTATCACAAAAGATCTTAAGATCGCCGGACGCCTCTACAAGAAAGAGCAGTACGAGCACAATTACCCGTTCTGCTGGCGCTGCCACAGCCCGCTTATCTATATCGCGCGGCAGTCGTGGTATCTCAAGACGACCCAGTTCCGCGACCAGCTGATCGCCAACATGAATGCGATCAATTGGTATCCGGACGAGATCCGGACCGGGCGCATGCTCAACTGGCTGGAAAACAATGTCGACTGGGCGCTCTCGCGCGAGCGGTTCTGGGGCACGCCGATCCCGATCTGGGTGTGCGACGACGAAAAATGCGGCAAGATGCGGGCGGTCGGATCGGTCGAGCAGCTTCGCGCCGAAGGGATCGATGTCCCCGACGAACTCGACCTGCACAAGCCGATGATGGATGATATCAAGCTCCGGTGCGAATGCGGCGGCACGATGACCCGCATTCCGGAGGTGGTCGATGTCTGGTTCGATTCGGGTGCGATGCCGTACGCTCAGTGGCACTACCCGTTCGAGAACCAGGACGAGTTCAAGGTCAAGTTCCCGGCCGATTTCATCTCGGAGGCGGTC
>CAYPYM010000034.1:0-2064 GCA_964414435.1 uncultured Ignavibacteriales bacterium
AAAGTCGCCGAGGAACAGCTCTTCTACCTCACCAGTCGCGGGCTGACTGAAGACGACGCCCGCCTGCTCATTGTCAACGGCTTCATGGAGCCGTTCACGAAGGAGCTGCCGATGGAGTACGCGGTCGAACTCAACCGCCTCATTGAACTTGAAATGGAAGGTTCGATAGGATAACGATGAGCAACACGAATACCATAGATACGCCGGCGGCCGCCGGGCAGATTCCTGAGACGGCTCCGGAACTGCAGCGCGGGCCGGACTGGCTGCGGCAGGTCCGCCGAACCTCGCGCGAGCAGTTCAATACGATGCCTCTCCCCCGGCGTGGTATCGCCCTCTGGCGTTACACCGATCCGCAGAAGTTCCTGATCGATCAGGGAACAGTGATCGACCGGCCGTCGACCGAGGAAGCCGACGAGGCGATTCGCCTGGTCAAACAGCAGCTCGACAGCGGCAGTCTGGCCGCACTCGTCACTGATTTCGGCGGCCGCGAGATCACGGTCTACGAAGGCAAGTCGATTGCTGCCGACCGGATCGTCATCGAGAAGCTGTCGACCGCAGTTGAGAAGCACGGCGACCTGATCGAGAAGCATCTGTACTCCCGGGTCAACAACGCCTTCGGCAAATTCGAAGCGCTCAACGGCGCCCTCTGGAATGACGGTATCTTTATTTACGTGCCCGACGGCAAGACGGTGGCGCAGCCGATCCACCTCCTGCGCGAGGCGGGCGAGGCCGGCAGCGCCTGTTTTCCCCGCCTGCTGGTCGTTGTCGGCAAGAACGCCGAGATGACGCTGGTCGATGAATACGCCGGCGGCTCGACCGATATCGATAACGGCATCACCAACGTCAACGCCGCGGTCGAGATTGTCGCGGCCGAGGACAGCCGGGTCCGGTACGTCTCGGTGCAGCGACAGGGTTTCGGCACCAACGCCTACCTGACTCACCGTGCGACGATCGGCCAGGGGGCAACCATGCTGACGGTCCCGCTGGCGTTCGGCGGCAATGTCACGAAGCAGAATTTCGGCGTGGAACTGGCCGGCCGCGGGGCCGACAGCCGGATGTACGGCCTGCTCTTCGGCTCGGGCCACCAGCATTTCGACAATCATACCCTGCACGAGCACGCCAGCGGCAACACGACTTCGGACATCGATTTCAAGGTCGTTTTGCGCGACAAGGCGATCTCGGCCTACACCGGCCTGATCAAGATCGAGCGCCACGCCAAGACCTGCGAGGCGTTTCAGGAGAACCGCAACCTGATTCTCAATCGCGGTCCGAAAGCTGAGACGATTCCAGAGCTGGAGATTCTCAACGAGGATGTCAAGTGCTCGCACGGCGCGACGATCGGCCCGATCGACCCGGAATCGGTGTTCTATCTGAAGTCGCGAGGGATCGCGTACGACGAGGCGGTCCGGATGATCGTATCGGGCTTTGTCGCATCGACCCTCTCCCAGATCCCCGAGGACCTTCGGGACCGGATCGGCGAGTTCGTCACGCAACGTCTGGAGGGAATCTAGGCGATGCCGGAATTCCGTAAGGTCGCCAGCGTATCCGACATCCCGCCGGGCAAAATGCGGGCGTTCGACGTCCGCTACAGCCGCATCGTGCTGTGCAACGTCGACGGCACGTTCTACGCGCTGGCCGATGAATGCACGCACGACTCGGCGCCGATCTCGGACGGCCGGCTGTTCAAGGAACAGCTCGTCTGCCGCCGGCACGGTGCGCGGTTCAACGTCAGGGACGGTTCGGTCGAAGCGCCGCCGGCGATCGTGCCGCTGGAGACGTACGAAGTGAAAATCGAAGGGGACGACATCTACGTCGCGGTCGACTGAGGCCGCAGCGCGTCGCCCCAGCGTGAGAGGTCTATGAACATGGAATCGAAAACCGACACCAGAGCGCGGGCAGGAAGCCCCGGCCTGACGAAGATAGATATCGAGCGGATCAAGGCCGATTTCCCGATCCTCGACCAGAAGATCGGCGACTACCGGCTGGTCTATCTCGACAACGCGGCGACCACCCAGAAGCCGCAGGCGGTCATCGACGCCTCATCCTACGTCGGGGGCGTTCCCC
>CAYPYM010000034.1:2074-11777 GCA_964414435.1 uncultured Ignavibacteriales bacterium
CTACCGCAAGTACAACGCCAATATCCACCGCGGCCTGCACTACCTCTCGGAGAAAGCGACCGAGATGTACGAGCACACCCGGACCCATACGGCCGAGTTTATCGGCGGGGTCGATCCGCACGAAGTCATCTTCACGCGCGGCACGACCGAGTCGATCAACCTCGTCGCGTACACCTGGGGTGAGGAGAATATCCACGAGGGCGACGAGATCGTGATCTCCGAGATGGAGCATCACGCCAATCTCGTGCCGTGGGTCCAGCTCGCCAAGAAGAAGAAAGCGGTCCTGCGAACGATCCCGATCACCCTTTGCGGGCATCTCGACCTCAGCGATATCGACAATCTCATAACGCCGAAGACGAAGCTGCTCGCGATCAGCCACATGTCGAACGTGCTCGGGACAATCAACCCGGTACGTGAGCTGGCGGCGCGGGCGAAGAAAGTCGGCGCGGTGGTGCTTGCCGATGGTGCCCAGGCGGCGCCGCATCTGGCGATCGACATGAATAATCTCGGGGTCGACTTCTATGCCTTCTCGTCGCACAAGATGCTCGGCCCGACCGGGGTCGGCGTGCTCTACGGTAAGCGGGAGCTGCTCGAGGCGATGCCGCCGTTTAACATGGGCGGTGAGATGATTCGCGAGGTCCGGTTTGACAACGTCACCTGGGCCGACCTCCCCAACAAATTCGAGGGCGGCACGCCGAATATCGCCGACGTGGTCGCGTTCGACGCCGCCCTGCATTATCTCGAAGAGCTTGGCATGGATCGAGTCCGTCAGCACGAAATCGAACTCACCCGCTACGCGCTCGAGCAGATGGCGGCGATCCCCGGTCTCGAACTGCAGGGACCGCAGGACGCCGAGCAGCGCGGCGCGGCGATCTCGTTCACCGACAGCGATCTGCATCCACACGATATCAGCACGTTCCTCGATTCGCGCGGCATCGCTATCCGGGCCGGCCATCACTGCGCCCAGCCGCTCATGCGGGTGATGGGCAAAATCGCCACCGCTCGGGCGTCGTTCTACATCTACAACGATGAAGCCGATGTCGACGCACTGGTGGCGGCGCTCAAAGACATGCGGAGGTATTTCGGGCTATGAGCAATCTCGACGACATGTACCGCGAGGTCATCCTCGATCACTACCGGGCGCCGCGCGGTAAGAAACCGATCAAGCGCACCGACATCGCTTCCCACGGGCATAACCCGTCGTGCGGCGACGAACTCGAACTCGACATGCAGATGGACCACGACACGGTGCAGGACATCCACGTCGAATGCAAGGGGTGCGCCATCTCGACGGCCTCGGGATCGATTCTCGCCGAGGTGATCAAGGGGCGTTCGATCGAAGATGCGAAACGGATCGCCGAAATCGTCCGGAAGATCCTCAAGGGTGAGGAAACCGAGATCCCCGAAGACCTCGGCGATCTCGACGCTCTTCAGGGAGTGCGCAAGTTTCCGGTGCGGATCAAGTGCGCCCTGCTGGCGTGGCTGACGTTGATCGAGGGGATCGAAAACTATCAGCACGGCGACCAAAAGCCGGCTGAGGTGTCAACCGAAGAGAAGAAGTAGTCGCCCTCGCGCGGACTTGCAGAGGATAAAGACATGGCCGTACCGACCAAAGAACAGGTGATGGAAATACTCCGGCCGATCCACGACCCGGAGATTCGTCTCGGCATCGTCGATTTGGGGCTGGTTTACGATGTCGTGGTGCACGACACCGGCAAGGTGCAGATCAAGATGACCCTCACCACCCCGGCCTGCCCCTACGGTGAGATCCTGGTCAGCGAGGTCCACCGCGAGGTGTCGTTGCTGGAAGGCGTGACCGAGGTCGAGGTGCTGCTCGTCTGGGACCCGGTGTGGGACCCGGAAACGATGGCTTCGGATGTCGCCAAGGATGTCCTGGGTATCTGGTAGAGTCGGCAACGTCAAGTCCCGGCCGGTACTCTCTCTTCTATCGCCCTCTCCGCTGAATCCGAAATAACAAATCCCCTTCGACTGTCGTCAAAGGGGATTCGACTTACCTGGTGATCGTAAGGTGACGAACTACATCAACGAATAGCCGCCGTCGACGATGATCGTCTGGCCGGTGATCCAGCTCGCGCCGTCGCCGCAGAGGAACACGACCGCGTCGGCGACTTCCTCGGGCCGCCCGATCCGTCCGAACGGCGTGCGGGCCTCGACCTGCTTTTTCATCTCTTCGTAATTTGGGAATACTTTCAGCGCCGAGGTGTCGATGAAGCCGCCGGAGACGCAGTTGATGTATATTTTGCGCGGGGCCATTTCGATCGCGGCGTAGCGCACCATGTTTTCGACCGCCGCTTTCGACACACCGATCGCGGCGTAGCCGGGAATGTAGCGGATCGACCCGAGCGACGAGAGCGCGACGATCTTGCTGTTTTCGGGCATCATGGGTACGCCCATCTGGATGAGCTGCAAGAATGCCCGGGCGTTGGTGTGCATCGCGATTTCCCAGTCTTTGCGGTCGATATTCATCATGTCGGTGTAGGTGCCCAGGGCGGCGTTGGACACGAGGATATCGAGCTTGCCGTACCGCTCGCGGATCACGCCGAGCGTATCGGCGGTCTGCTCCATGTTGGCCATGTTGGCCCGATGGGCGGTCGCCTCGACCCCGTACTCCTGCAGCGCCTTCACCGCGTCGTCGGCGTTGCTCCGGCTGCGGAAGTAGGTGAAAAAGATGTTGCAGCCGCGCTCGGCGAGCTTCTTGCACACGGCGAGGCCGATCCCCCGGCTGCCGCCGGTCACAAACGCAATCTTGCCCTTGAACTCCATTTCTCTATTCTCCATACGAAAGTTGTTGGCCGGTCAGGATTATATCGTGTAGCCGCCCGACTGCGACTCGAGATCTTCGGCGATCGCTTCGGTGTCGATCGGATCGAACACCGTGTCGAACACGCGGCCGTAGTGCGCCAGCAGCAGCCGGCGGAACTCTTTTTCATCGACCTTCCGCCCGAGCTGTTCGGCCGCCGAAGTCATGACCTCGGGGTTGAGCCCGCACGGCACAATCTGCCGGAATTCGGCGAGGTCGGTGTTCAGGTTGATCGCGGCGCCGTGGAAGGTGATCCAGTGTTTGACGGCGACCCCGATCGAGGCGAGCTTCTTCTTATCGACCCAGACCCCGGTGTAGGTGTCGTCCATGCGTCCGGTCAGGCCCCAGTCGTCCAGCGCGCCGATAATGCCCGCCTGAATATCGCTCATAAACTTGTGCAGGTCGCGCCCCCGTCGGGCCAGGTTGAAGATAAAATAAACGACCAGCTGCCCCGGTCCGTGCCAGGTGACATCGCCCCCCCGTTCGATAAAGACCGGTTCGATACTGCTGCTTTCGAAATTCTCGTCGTGGCGGTCGCGGCCGACCGTCACCACCGGCGGGTGCTCCAGCATGATGATCGTATCGCGGGCCATGCCGTCTTTACGCATCTTGACCAGGCCCCGCTGCCATTGCAGAGCCCGGTCAAATTCAATCCTGCCGACATCGATCACCCAGCCGTACGGGCGCGGTGAAAACATCGTCACCTCAGCGCAGGTACATCAGGAGTTTCTTCGGATCGGCCAGGAACTCGTGCACCCGGTGGAGGAACTGCACCGCCGTGTGACCGTCGATCAACCGATGATCGAACGACATGCCGAACGAAGAAATATCGCGGATTACGATCTCGCCGTCGACCACCCACGGCTTCTTGACGATCGCGTGGATGCCGAGAATCGCCACCTGCGGCTGGTTGATGATCGGAGTCGAGGCGGTCGCACCGAACATGCCGGCGTTGGTCAGCGAGAAGGTGCCGCCGGAGACGTCGTCGGGGACGAGCCGGTTGGTGCGCGCCTTCTCGCCGATCTGCTGGATCTCCACCGCCAGCTCGACAATCGTCTTCTTATCGGCGTCTTTGATCACCGGCACGATCAGGCCTTCCTCGCGCGCCACTGCGATACCGATATTATAGAAATTCTTGAATATGATCTCTTTTTCGTTCATCGAGGCGTTGATTTTCGGATACTCTTTCAACCCGACACAGACCGCCTTGACGATAAACGGCATGAAGGTGATGTTCGCGCCGTAGGTCGCCTTGAAATCCTGCTTGATCTCGTTGCGGTAGGCGACCAGGTCGGTCATGTCGATATCTTCGAACGTCGTCACGTGCGGCGAGGTCTGCACCGAATGCAGCATGTGGTCGGAGATCATCTTGCGGATACCGACCAGCGGCTCGCGACGCTCGCGCATCGACTCGGGCAGCGGCTGGAACTTCGGCACCTCGACCCTGATCTTCGGTTCGACCCTGGCGGCAGGCGCGACCGCTGCGCCACCAGACGAAACAGCCGAAGGCTGTGAAACCGGCGCAGCCTGCTGGGGTGCGGCAGGCGCGGGGATCGGGCTGGGGGTGAATCCGGCGGAGGCGGAACGGTCCTCCACCGCCCGAATGACATCCTCGACCTTCACGCGGCCCTCGGGGCCGGTCGGGACTATTTCGCCCGGATCCAGCGAGTACTCCCGGATCATCATCTTGACCTTGGGCGATAGCTTACCCTTGCCGGCGGCGGCGGTACCCTTGACTTCGGGGCGCGCCTTCTTTGGCGCCGGCGCCGGGGTCGGGGCGGGAGCGGCAGCCGGTGCGGCGGCTTTCTGGGCCGGAGCGGCCTCAGCCGGCTTCTCGGCCGGAGCGGCGGCACCCTTGCCGCCGTCGTCGATCGTGGCGATCCGGGTACCGACCGGGACCACGTCGCCTTCCTTAGCGTACTGGTGGGTCAGAATGCCTTCGGCCTCGGCCGGGATCTCGATATTGACCTTATCGGTCATCAGCTCGACCAGTGGCTGGTCGTACTTGACCTGGTCGCCGACCTTGACCTTCCACTCGAGAATGGTCCCTTCCAGAACCGATTCGCCCATCTGAGGTACCAGTACATCTAATGCCATCGTCTCATATCCTTATCTTGCAAGCAAATAATATTCGACTTCGTTGAGCGCCAATATACACAAAAGAAACCCGCCGCGTCAAGTTTGGCGCCTCAGTTTTCGCCTAGCTGATTTCGAGCATCTTCTCGAGCGCGAGGCGGGCCTCGGAGCGGATCGGCTCATTCACCCGGATCGGCTTGATGTCGTCCAGATTCTCCAGCGTATAGACCAGGTCGTTGAGGGTGGTCCGGTACATGTTGGCGCAGACCGGGCAGGTCTGGCCGGAGAGTTCGAAAATCTTCTTATCGGGGTGTTCCAGTGCCATCCGGTTGATCAGATTGATCTCGGTGCCGATCGCGATAGTCGATCCGGCCGGCGCCTCACGGCAGTATTTCACCAGGAACGCAGTCGAACCGACCCCATCGGCCAGTTCCACGACATCGTGGGGGCACTCCGGGTGGACGATCACCTTGACATCGGGATACTGTGCCCGCACCTCGCGGACATGCTCCGGCTTGAAATTGGTGTGTACGTGACAGTGGCCCTTCCAGAGGATCACGCGCGCCTTTTCGACCTGTTCCCGGCTCAGCCCGCCGCCGTCGCGGGAGAAATCCCACAAAACGATCTGATCGGTCGGTACCCCGAGCTTGACGGCCGTGTTGTAGCCGAGGTTTTCGTCCGGGAAGAAGAACACCTTCTCGCGCCGCGAGAACGCCCATTCGAGTGCGGCGACGGCGTTGGACGAGGTGCAGATCAGGCCGCCGTTGCGGCCGGTGAACGCCTTGAGTCCGGCGGTGGTGTTCATGTATGATATCGGCATGATCTTCTCGGCGCCGCCGAACGCTTCGAGGTATTCCCACGCTTCGAGGACGTCGGCCATCTCGGCCATGTCGGCCATGGGGCAGCCGGCCAGCGGGTTGGGCAGGTAGACCATCTGGTGTTCGCCGGTGAGGATATCGGCCGATTCGGCCATGAAATGGACGCCGCAGAAGACGATGTACTCGGCTTCCTTCTGCTCGGCGGCAATTTTGGACAACGCGTAACTGTCGCCGAGACGGTCGCCGAATTCGACCACCTGCACCCGCTGGTAGTGGTGGGTGAGAATCAGGAGCTTTTTGCCCAGACGGTCACGGGCCGCCTGGATGCGGGTCCGCATATCGTCGACACTCGCCTCGCGATATTCTTTGGGAAGAGAAAAGTACATGTCGGTCTATTCTTTCTCCTGCTCGCGCGCCTCCCGTTCCCGGCGGGCGATCTTGCGCATGACTACTTCGTGCTTCTCGGTCGAGTGCCCCGGGCTGACCTTGGCTCTCGGATCGATAAAGTTCTTGGCGTTGTTCACGGCCACGGCGACCTCGCCGCAACCGGTCGATATCAGTTTCAGTTTGCCGTCGTAGGTGACGATGTCCCCGGCGGCGAAGACACCCTCGATGTTGGTACGCATGCGGCTGTCGACCTTTATGGCGTTTTTTTCGATCTCCAGCCCCCAGTCGTGAATCGGTCCGAGATTGGTGATGAAGCCGATATTGAGCACGACTGCATCGATCTCGAGCCGCTCCGTCTCCCCCGTCTGGGACTGCACGATCGTCGCCGCCGTGACCCATTCGTCGCCCTCCAGTTCCTGCATCTCCCAGAACGGGTAGAGCAGGCGGACCGACGAATTCTCGACCTTGCGGACCGAATCTTCGTGGGCGGAGAAGAACGAATTGCGATGTATGTGCGTGATTGATTTCGCCACCGGCTCCAGCATCATGGCGTAGTCGAACGCCGAGTCGCCGCCGCCCACGATGAGAATATTCTTGTCCTTGAAATCGCTCAGGCGGCGGCAGAAGTAGTAGACGCCGCGGCCCTCGAGTTTTTCGACATTGGGTATATCCATCCGCTTGGGGATATACGCCCCCAGTCCGGCGCAGACGATCACCGATTTGGAGTAGTGCACGCCCTTGTCGCTGGTGATCTGGAGGATGCCGTCGTCGAGCTTCTTGAGATCGGTGACCTTTTCACCGAGGCAGAAGGTATTGGGATACTGCGACGCCTGCTGTTCCATCTGGCGCACGAGATCCTTGGCGAGCACCTTGGGAAAACCGGCGACGTCGTAGATGTACTTTTCGGGGTAGAGCGCCATGAGGCCGCCGCCGACTTCTTCGAGCATGTCGATCGCCTTGGCACGGGTCATGCGCAGCCCGGCGTAATAGAGACCGTAGAGCGCCACCGGCCCGGCCCCTATAAACGTGATGTCGAAAATATCTCTCGGGTCCTTGAAGTCTTCCATATCTCTCAGTCGTGCGATCGCTCTTTGATCGCCGCCAGGACTTTCTTAAGATCGGCCTGACCCCGCTCCGCGAAGATCACGCGGCCGTCGGGGTCGATTGCGTACACCGTCCGTCTCACCATCCCCAGGAGCGGCATTCGGCAGCGGTACGCCCGGGTCACCTCACCGCCTCGATCGGCGAGGATCGGAAAATTGAGGCCGCGCTGATTGGCGAAAGCCCGATGGTCTTCGATCGAGGCCGGGTTTATGGCCAGCACGGCCGCTCCGAGCGCCTCGAAATCAGGTCGCCGGCCCTCCAGGCCGGACAACTGGTGGTTTCAGCCGGGGGTGTTGTTTTTGGGGTAAAAGACAATCACCGCAAATCGCCCGGCCAGATCGTGCCGCGTCAGCCGTCCGCCGGTCGACGCTTCCAGATCGAAGTCGGGCGCCGGGGCGCCGATATCGAGCATCAGTTTCTCCTGCCTCCTTCATTCGTACCGACTATAACAGCCGAACCTCCGGCAGGTTTCAATTCGTTGCGGCACGGGACCTTATTTGTTGAGCTCAGCCAGCTTCCGGAAAAGGGCGTTGTTGTCCGGCAGCTCGGCCGGGTCCACTACCTCGATATACCGAAGGATCCCCTTCTTGTCGATCAGGAACACGGCCCGGCCGGCGTAACCGCGCTCGGACAGGACGCCGTACCGTTCGGCGACGGCGCCGTGGGGCCAGTAGTCCGACATGAGCGGAAACGACAGCCCGCCGAGCGATTTCGCCCAGGCCCGGTGGCAGGCGACCGAGTCGACCGAGATCGCCAGCAGCTGGGTGTCGAATCGCTCGAATTCGTCGAACACCGCCTGGTAGCCCGGCACCTGCGTGGCGCAGACCGGGGTCCAGTCGCCGGGGTAGAATGCCAGCACGACATTCTTGCGTCCTTCGTACCATGCCAGGTTCAGCTCACCCTCGTTGTGCGTGGGCAGCGTAAAATCGGGGGCCTCGTCGCCCACCTGAAGGGTCGCCGTGCGGGACCGATCGAGTTCATGTTCTGTCGTCATATCTCCCCTTGATCGCCGGACGTTACTCGAATTCACCGTAGTAATCAGCCTCCTCTTCGTCGTCGCGCAGGTTGCCCTCGACCGAGTCGTCGTCTTCATACCGTTCGATGAACTTGGTCCGGGGGGCCCCGCAGACCGGGCACGTCGCCGGCGCTTCATCGTCTTCGTGCAGATAGCCGCAAATCTGACAGACCCACTCCATAGTTACTCTCCCTGCCTCGTGAGGTGTGGTCGGAAACCGCCCGAAAACGGCCCGTCAGTGTTCCATTGGCGACGCGTCGTCGTAACCGAACCAGTAGTAGTTGCCGCTGAGCGCCTCGCGCTCGGCCTGCAGCAGTTCGAAATGGCCGTTCTCCTCGGTCGCGAGGCGATCGAAAATAGCGCGGAACTCCTCATCGTCGACCAGATCGCGCTCTTCCTGGTAGTATTTCGTCGCCGCAATTTCGGCCTCGATCGCGAGGTTGATGTACTCCCGCTCCGACTTGCGTTCCTCGAGATGCCCGCGGCGGAATACCTCGGCCAGGGCGTTGATGCCCTTGGGCGGAAGCTCGCCGATCTCGGGGCCGATATGCTTGTGGAAGATCTCGATCAACGTCTGCTCGTGCCGGATCTCGTCGTCGCGGAGGTTTTCCAGTTTCCGCTTCGCATCCGCGTTGTCGGCTTTCTTCGAGAGCAGGTCGTAAAAGTGGTAGCCGTCCTGTTCCCCCTTGATCGCCTTCCTGAGGGTCTCAGCGATATGCTGTTTATCGTTCGTCATGATTCCTCTTGCTGCGAGCGCAGTGTTCAGCTCGTCTGTTCTTTCGATGTAATATAATGTACCGCTTTCCGCAGCCGATCAAGGACAATCGGCTTGTTCAGAAGCGCCAGAATGTCGTACAAACCGGGCCCGGCCGGCACCCCCGACACCGCCAGGCGGGTCGGATGAATGACTTTCGCCTTCTTCACCCCGGCCTCCTCGGCCACGGCGGTCACCGCCTGCTCGGTATTCTCTTTCGTGAGTTCGGGGAGCAGTTCGATTCTGGCGATCAGCGCCCCGAGCAGGTGCGCCGCCTCGGGCGTGAAATTCTTCGCGGCGGCGGCCTGGTCGTAGTGGAAGTTCCCGTCGAAGAAGTAGCCGCCGAAAGTCACGAAATCCGAAAGTCGCCGTACCCGATCTTTCAGCAGGCCGATCACGCTGCGGAGGTATGTCCACCGTGTTTCGAGCCAGTACTTGCTCGTCAGATCGGCCTCGACCAGCATCTCCAGGGTGCTGTGAAAACTGGCCACCAGATGGTGAGGCAGTTTGCGGATCAGGCCGACCGTGTCGGTGATCAGGATCTTCCGGTCGCCGCCGATCTGAACGCTGCGCGTGGTCGGATCGAGTGTGGCGAACAGCTTGTCCTCGGTGTAAACCCCTGCCTGGGACAGGGCGTTGAGCAGGGTTGATTTTCCGGCATTGGTATAGCCCACCAGGGCCACCGTGAACTCGTGCTGGCGGCGCCTCCGGCGTATCTCCCGGCCCCG
>CAYPYM010000035.1:0-7913 GCA_964414435.1 uncultured Ignavibacteriales bacterium
GCGCAATGACCGAGCTGATTTATGACAAGGTCGAGAAGCTCGAAAAGATTTGTGATTACATAACGAGTTGCCGGGTGGTGATCGACAAGCCTCAGGCCCATCAGCAGTCAGGCAACCCGTATCAGATTCTTATCGAAGTGCGGATTCCGCCCGGTCACGATCTCGTGGTTCGGCGCGAACCGAACGAGAACGAAATGCACGAAACGCTCGGAACGGTCCTCCGCGACGCCTTCGACGCCCTTCAGCGCCAGGTCAAGGGGATCGTCCAGCGTCAGCGGGATCGGGTGAAGACCCATCCCCAGCAGGAGGCCGCCGCCGTGGTGAGTGAGCTGGACGGCTCCGAGGGCTACGGATTCCTCGAGACGATCGACGGACGCCGGGTCTATTTCCACCGCAACAGCGTGCTGCATGATGATTTCGAGCGGCTCGAGGTCGGCACGGGCGTCCGCTTTGTCGAGGAAATGGGCGAGAGCGGTCCCCAGGCAAGCACCGTGCAGATTGTCGACAAGCCCGGCGCCCGCATCTCCGACAGCGAGGGCTGAGCCCCTCGCGGAACGCCGGAGGAAACAGGAGACCAGGTGTCATGAGCTTCCCCTACACTCCCGGTGATACGGTAGCGGTACCGAAAATACCGTTTGCCGAATCGGCCGAGTTGCCCTCAGCGAAGTCGGCCCTGATCATTGTCGATATGCAGAACGATTTCGTGAAGGACAAGGGCCGGCTGGTAGTCCCGGCGGCGAAGGACACGGTGCCGCGGATCGCGGCGCTGCTCGACGCGGCCCGGACCGCCGGCGTGCGCGTGGCGTTCACGCAGGACACCCAGTTCGAGGGCGACCCGGAATGGGAGATCTGGCCGGAGCATTGTCGACGCGGCTCGTGGGGATGGAACATCATCGATGAGCTGAAGCCGCGCGAGAACGAAGTCGTTTGCCCCAAGAATCGATACGACGGTTTCTACGGCACCTGGCTGGAGCACTTTCTGAGCCACGTGTGGAGAGTCGACCAACTGGTGATAGTCGGTACCGTAGCCAACATCTGCGTGCTGCATACGGCGGCCTCGGCCGGCCTGCGCTGGTACCGGATCGTGGTCCCGGCCGACGGCGTCTCGGCGTTGACCGAGTTCGACCAGGCGATGACATTCAGACAAATAACATCACTGTACGCCGGCACCCTGGTGCGCGGCGTCGATAATATCCGGTTCGTCTAGCGAACCGGCAACAGAGCAAACCACTATCACACTATCTCCGGAAGGGAGACATCACATGCCGAATCGTAAAGCGCACGCAGTCTGGGAAGGGAACCTCGCCAAGGGGAAAGGAACCATGGATTTCGGGAGCGGTGCGTTCAAGGGTTCATACTCCTTCGCCTCACGTTTCGAAGAGGGAACCGGCACCAACCCCGAGGAGCTGATCGGAGCGGCCCATGCCGGCTGTTTCTCCATGGCGTTTGCACACGCTCTGGACCAGGCCGGACACCCCCCGACGAAGGTCGATACCACCGCCACCGTCAGTCTCGACAAGGTCGACGGCGGCTTTAAGATAACGTCGATCCACCTCAAGACCGATGCCACGGTCCCCGGGATCGACGAAATGAAATTCAAGGAAGTGGCCGAGGGCGCCAAGCAGAACTGCCCCGTGTCGCGGGCGCTCACGGGCGTGACAATTTCGCTCGAGGCGAACCTCAACGGTTGATTCCGGCCGATACCACATCGGTGAGTCTGCCTCGGGATGCCGGTCGGCCGTTGGTAGGGCGCTTCCTCGAAGAAGGAGGCTACGCTATGGTTATCAAGGGCATTAATTTCAAGAGCCTGGTGATTGCCGGGCTCCTGGCCGGGTACATCATGTTTTTCGTAGACGAGTGGTTCGCCGGTACGCTGGGACTGTTCGGCATCTTCCCGGGGACCGGCAACCCCTGGTGGATGCTGACCCATCACATCGACAGCATCGTACTCGCAGTGGCGTTCGCGTGGCCGCCGGTCTACTCCCATCTGCCCGGCCGGAGCTGGCTCAAGGGATTGACCTTCGGCCTGCTCTGGTTTATCGCCGTGCTGATCACGACGATTGTGGCCGGTGCGCTCGGCTCGAAAATGTTCGGCGCGATGCAGTATACCGCCGCGATCATCATTTCAATGCTGTTGCTGCACCTTGTCTACGGGTTCTTCCTCGGCGCCTTCTACAACGGCTCATCGACGCAGCAAACGGCAGCCGGGCAGGTCGCATAACCGACACCGATGCGGAGGTGAAATATCATGTCAAGCATACGTAATCGTCTCGCCCGATACCTGGCCTGGATCGTTATCCTGGCCGGCGCCCTCGTGCTGGGGCTTATCTCGGACAGCGGGGTGAAAAAACACAAATGACTCTCCCGGGCTCCACGACGACCCTATCTACGAAAGGATACCCACAGTTATGCGGAAGAAACTGCTGATTCCAGTGGCCGTCGCCGCGCTCCTCGGGAGCGCCGCTTTCTCCGGAACCGCCCGCGCGGCACAGCCGGAGGGCGCCGGCGGCGCGGCTCCCACCCATGCGATCGCCGTACTCCATCCCACCGAAGGTAATCAGGTGACCGGCACCGTCACGTTCACCCGCGATGGTGACGCGGTTAAAGTCGTGGCCGACGTCTACGGTCTCACGCCGGGAAAGCACGGCTTTCATATCCACCAGTACGGCGACTGCAGCGCCCCCGACGGCAGTTCGGCCGGCGGACACTTTAATCCGACCCACATGCCCCATGCCGCACCGACCGACAAGCAGCGCCACGCCGGCGACTTCGGTAACATCGTTGCCGATTCCACCGGCCACGCCCATTTCGAGTGGACCGATCATATGATCGTTATGAGCGGCGCAAATTCGATCATCGGCCGCGGAGTCGTCGTACACGGCGGGGCCGATGACCTCACCTCGCAGCCGAGCGGCAACGCCGGCCCGCGCGTGGCCTGTGGCGTGATCGGAATCGCCAGGGACTGACGCTTCCCGGTCGGAGGAAGAGATTCCCGGCGGTATGAGTGACGGTCACGAGTATGATGCGGTAATCGTGGGGGCCGGACCGAATGGTCTGGCCGCCGCGATCGAGCTGGCCCGCGCCGGTCTGAGCGTCATTGTGCTCGAGGCGAGGGCGACTGCCGGAGGCGGGGCGCGATCGGCCGAACTGACCCTCCCGGGATTTGTTCACGATGTCTGTGCAGCGGTCCATCCCATGGGGATCGGATCGCCGTTTTTCCAATCGCTTCCCCTGCATGACTACGGTCTCGAGTGGATCCAGCCGCCGATTCCGGCGGCGCATCCGTTCGATGACGGCGAGGTGGCGGTGCTCGACCGTGCGATCGATGTCACCGCCGCGATGCTCGGCCCCGACGGCGCCGCCTACCGCAGGCTTATCGAACCCATAGTCGAGAACTGGGGCCAATTGGTCCCCGGTCTCCTGGGTCCGCTCGGTATCCCCAAACATCCGTGGCTCATGGGTAAGTTCGGTATCAATGCGTTGAAGTCGGCATCCCGTCTCAGCGCACGCCGGTTCAGGAACAAGCGGGCGCAGGCCCTCTTTGCCGGGATGGCGGCGCATTCAAACCAGCCGCTCTCCGAACCGGCTACGTCGGCGGTGGCAATGGTGCTGCTTGCGGCCGGTCACGCGGTCGGGTGGCCGATCGTGAAGGGGGGATCGCAGAGACTTACCGACGCCCTCGAGGGGTACCTTCGATCGCTCGGCGGTGTGGTGCTGACGAATCACGAGATCCGTTCGCTCGATGATCTGCCGTCCGGCCGCGCCGTGTTGTGGGATATCACACCGCGTCAATTGCTTCACATCGCAGGCGACAAGCTTCCTCAAAAGTACCGCGACAAGCTCATCCAGTTCCGCTACGGTCCGGGTGCGTTCAAGATCGACTGGGCGCTCGCCGGGCCGATCCCGTTTACGGCCGAGCCGTGCCGAACGGCGGGCACCGTACATCTGGGGGGAACCTTCAAAGAGATCGAAGAGAGCGAACGGATGGTGCACCGCGGCGAACATTCGATGCAGCCGTTCGTGCTCCTGACGCAGCCAAGCCGGTTCGATCCATCGAGGGTGCCGTCGGCAAGAGAAACGGCCTGGGCGTATTGCCACGTTCCCAACGGCTCGCAGGTGGACATGACCGATGTAATCGAAAGTCAGGTCGAACGCTTCGCGCCCGGCTTTCGCGATCTCATTCTCGCCCGCCACACTATGACGGCGGCGGCCTACGAACTGTACAACCCGAACTATGTCGGCGGCGATATCAACGGTGGTTCGGCCGAGCGATCACAACTGTTTGCGCGCCCGGTGTCGCGCCTGTCACCGTACCGAATTCCAGTGAAGGGGTGGTACTTCTGTTCGTCATCGACCCCGCCCGGTGGGGGCGTCCACGGCATGTGCGGCTACCGGGCGGCGCAACAGGCGCTCAAAGATCGGTTCCCCGGTCGGCATTCCTCCGAAAACTAATCACTATTTCCAATCGTAGCAAGACGCATAAGCAATATTAAGTAATTAAAATGCAATCGCTTGCGCCTCGCTAGGTTTTTTGGAGATTGTGAAAAAAATCTCGTGCGTTTTTCTGAAAAAGGTGTTTATTTGTATCGGAATCAGCTATGATCGCCGCCCCGCGAGGTAAGCCGGGGGCGACCCGTCAGCCGGGAAAGGAGCGACACTATGGGTGTCCTGACGATTCAGAATCTCTCGCTTTCAGTTGATAATAAACCGATCCTCCAGGATCTCAATATCGATTTCTGGGAGGGCCACGTTCACGCGGTGGTGGGGCCCAACGGCGCCGGCAAGTCAACTCTCGCCGCGACGATCATGGGTCTCGGCGGCTACCGCGATTTCGAGGGCGACATTCTCTTTGAGGACAAATCGATTCGCGATCTCGGTGTCGACGGCCGCGCGCAGAAAGGGATCACGCTTGCATGGCAGGAACCGGCCCGTTTCGAAGGACTCTCGATCTGGGAATTCCTGGCCAGCTCCGCGCGTGACAAAAGCCGCGCGAACATCAGCCGCATCCTCGACGAGGTTGGTCTGCCGTCCGACCAGTATCTGCGCCGCTCGGTCGACAAGACACTCAGCGGCGGCGAACGCAAGAAAGTCGAGCTGGCCTCGATCATCGCCATGGAACCGAAAGTGGCGGTGCTCGACGAGCCCGATTCCGGGATCGACATCGAATCGATCGAACGCATCTTTGACGCCGTGAAGCTGCTTAAAGAGCGCGGCACGACGGTGATCCTCATCACGCACAGTCTCGCGGTGCTCGACCAGGCGGAACACGCGTTCCTGCTTTGCCGCGGTCAGGTGGTCGATAAAGGCTCGGTCGCCAAAATCCGGCAGTACTTCGAGGGCAAGTGTGTGCCGTGCGATCACAAGAACTTCCCCGAACTGGAAGAGGCGGGAGGCAAGCGGTGAGCACCAACATCCAGATGATTGGTGATCTCTACCAGTCGATCAACGCCGACCCGCACCAGTTGCAGGACCCCGATGTCGCTCACATGGAAATCAACCACAATCGCGTGCTCGGCATGCACGCCGTACCGGGGCTGCACATCGACGTCGACGAACTCGCCGATGGCATCAGCGCCGTGATTGTCCTCGATGAAGGTACCCAGGTTGTCAAGCCGGTGCATCTCTGTTTTGGCATGCTGCCCAAAGAGGGAGTGCAGCGTATTATTCTCGATGTCAACATCGGCGCCGGCAGCAAGATCTCGCTGCTGGCGCACTGCACGTTTCCGTTCGCCGTCGATGTCCAGCATCTCATGAACGCCGAGATCAAGATCGGCGAGGGCGCCGAGTACACTTATTTCGAGCGCCACGTCCACAGCCCGTCGGGCGGCGTCCTGGTCGTGCCTAAGGCGAAAGTGGAGGTCGGGAAAGAGGCCTCGTTCAAGACGGAATTCGAACTGCTCAAGGGGCGTGTCGGCAAGATCGATATCGATTACGAAGCCACCTGTCACGAGCGGGCGCTGCTTGATATGTCGGCGCGAATCAGCGGCCGGGCCGACGACCTGATCAAGATCAGTGAGACCGCGCATCTCATCGGCGAGCGCGCCAAGGGGGTGTTGACGTCGAAGATCGCGGTGCGCGACGATGCTGTCGCCGAGGTTTATAACAAGCTGACCGCGTCCGCCGCCTACGCCCGCGGCCACGTCGACTGCAAGGAGATCATCCAGGATCGCGGCAGGGCCCAGGCGGTGCCGATAGTCGATGTTCGCCATCCGAAAGCGCACGTGACGCACGAAGCGGCGATCGGCAGTGTCGACAACAAGCAGCTCGAGACGCTCATGGCCCGCGGCCTCTCCGAGGACAACGCGGTCGAGGTGATTATCAACGGTCTGCTCAGCCGCTGAGGGCGGCTGAGTCCCGTTTGTGCCTCTTCTAAATTGCGATATCTCCGGCGGTTTCTCAGGCCGCCGGGGGCGGCTCCGCACTCGGAACATTCCTTCTAGTCTACTGTTACACGGATAGATGATCCTTTGCCAGGGGTAAGAAAGGAGATCACCGTTCGACTGTAGACGGACCTGCATCGACAGTCGGGACCTCCGGGTCCCTTCGAAAATTATCGCCTCCCGTCGTCATCCAGGAATTTCACACCAACAGGTTCATCGAGCAGGCCGCGGATTTCGTCCGGAGGAACAGCTTTCAACCGGACAATCCAGCTCGAGGCAGTGGGCCGGTTCGGAGATAACCGGCGGCTGTTTCCATGACCGGGCCGTCGTCATCTCCAACGTGGCCGACACACGGCAGCCGGTCGCCCACATGGATGCGGGCCCGCGAACCGCGGCAAACCCTGAAATCGTTCCGGACGCGGGCCGGGCGCGACGATCTACCGGGCGCCACCGCCGGCGATCGAACCGACCCACCGGAAAGGTGGTGTAGTCATGTTTTTCGCCGAATTGATCTTTGCGTTTGTGTTCGCCCTGATCCTGAGCTGGCTGCTGAGCGTATTGTTTCGCTGGCAGCCGCCCGGGGCGCGCGGTTACTGGTCGTCACTCCTGTTCCTCTTCTCCATACTGTTTCTCGGGAGCTGGGCCGGCGGCGTCTGGCTGACCCCGTTCGGACCGAGCGCGTGGGGCGTCGTCTGGCTGCCGTTCGTGTTGACCGGTTTCATCGTGGCCCTGGTGCTGATCGCGGTGGTGCCGAGGCATCGTCCGCGAAACGAAGAACAGGCCGAGGAACAGGCCGATATCGAGGTGGGCACGCCGGGCATCGTGGGTGTCGCATTCTGGATACTCATAATCGCCCTCGTAATATCAATCGTGGCGCATTATGCCCTGTGATGGGAAATGCGTCGGAAGCCTTCGGGCTTCCAGGGAGATTTGGATATGTTGCTGAGCATGAAAACCCTTCGGGGATACAATACACTGGCCACCGACGGCGAAATCGGGCGAGTGAGCGACCTCCTTTTCGACGATCACGCCTGGCGGCTGCGTTACCTCGTGATTGACACCGGCAACTGGCTGCCCGGACGGCGCGTGCTGGTGGCCCCTGCGGCACTGGGGGAGCCCGACTGGGCCAGTCACGAATTCCCGGTGAAGCTCACGCGCGGCCAGATCGAGAAGAGCCCGCCGCTGGCGAGCGATGAACCGGTGTCGCGTCGGCACGAAGACGAACTGCACCGCTATTTCTCGTGGCAGCCGTACTGGGACGGCCGGGTGCCGATGGCGATCCCGATGATGTCCGGTTCGGCCGCGAAAGTGGGCGCGTCCTCGGGTTCGGCGCAGACCGAGCCCGAAGCGGCGCCGGGCGACCCGAACCTGCGCTCGATCCACGAAGTCATCGGCTACCATATTCATGCGGCCGACGGTGTGATCGGGAAAATCGATGATTTCATCATCGACGACGACGGCTGGGAGATTCGCTATGCCGTGGTCGATACCGGTCACTGGCTGCCGGGGCGAAAGGTTATAGTCGCCCTGTCG
>CAYPYM010000035.1:7923-11676 GCA_964414435.1 uncultured Ignavibacteriales bacterium
TAAAAGACATCAGCTGGGAAGAGGAGAGCGTCGTGGTCGGTCTGACCCGTGCCGAGGTTAAGGACTCACCCGGCTTCGACCCGTCAATACCGGTAAATCGCCGCTACGAGGAAGTGCTGTACGACTATTACGGACGTCCGCGATACTGGGAGTAACCATCGCCGGGCGCGGCCGGGCTCGGATCGAACCGGCCGCCGACCCGACACGACCGGGAATGTAATACATCAAATGGAGAATACACCGTTATGAACGATCAATCGCTTGCCCTCAAGGACACCTGGCAGGTGCTCGACCGTGTGATGCACTACGAGCTCTTCGCCGTGGGCGGAACGCCGATCACGATCGCGTCGTTCCTGATTTTCATCTTCGCCTTCGGCATTATGCTGCTCATCTCCCGCCTCGTGGCGCGCCTGCTCGTGTCGCGCATGCTGACCCGGCTCGGGGTCGAGAAGGGCACGGCGTATACGATTCGCCGCATCACGTTCTACCTGCTCGGCATCCTCAGCGCAATCCTGGCCTTCCAGTTTGTCGGGATCAACCTGAGCGGGCTGGCCGTGATTTTCGGCCTGCTCTCGGTCGGAATCGGTTTCGGGCTCCAGAACGTGACCTCGAACTTCATTTCGGGCATCATCCTCCTGTTCGAACGGCCGATCAAGTTAGGCGATCGCGTCACGGTGGGGGAGACGCTCGGCGATGTCACCGCGATCAACATGCGGTCGACCACGATTCGGTCGATGCAGAACGTGTCGATCATCGTGCCGAATTCGGAATTCGTGTCATCGAAAGTAATCAACTGGTCGCACGACGATCCGAAGATTCGGCTTGATCTCAATGTCGGCGTATCGTACAGCTCCGACCTGGACACTGTCCTCAAAGCGCTGCGCGAGGTCGCCGACGAAAACAAGGACGTCATGCGGTACCCCGAATCGGAGGTGCTCCTGATGAAGTTCGGTGACTCGTCCTGGGATATGCAGTTGCGGGTGTGGATCGATAATCCGCACGGCCAGTTCAATGTCGCCTCGGATCTGAACTGCGCTATCGTAAGGAAATTCCGCGAGCGGGGAATCGAGATTCCGTTCCCGCAGCGCGATGTGCACGTTCGCTCGCCGCTGCCGATGCCGCTGTCGCTGGGTGAGAAGCCGGCTGCAGGCTAGGAGGCCGCGAACTGAGGGAGATATCTTCGGGGAGCTGATGCCCATCAATCGCGCCGCAAGAGAAAGGAGTATGACAAATGATAAGCAGACAGGAATATATCGAAGAAATGAACGAGCAGCTCGACCACTGGCGGACCCGCATCCACGAGCTGGAGGAAAACGCCCAGCGCAAGTCGTCCGAGACGCGTGCCGAGTACAATCGACAAATCAAGACCGTCGAAAAGAAGATGCAGTCGGCCGAGAAAAAACTGACGGCACTGGAAGAATCGTCCGAGGAATCCTGGGACCATCTCAGAAAAGATATGTCGGGCATGTGGAAGGACCTGAATGAGGCGTTTGCCGATGCTGTCTCCAAGCTCGACTGATGGGGATCGATCGATGCATCGATTCGGTATGCCCGAACGGCCGGAGGCCGCTATGGGCGCGTCTCGGCTGCTGATGCCCGATGGCCGCCCCGCTCCGGGGCCGGTCAAAGCGCCGAAGAAGCCGCCGAAACCGCGTCGCGTCCCGCCGAGCGATCCACCCGAGCCGCCCAAACACCCGCCCGGCAAGCCGCCGGATCCGAAACGTCAGCCGCCGAAGAAGCCGCCGAATCCGAAGCGGCCGCCGCAACGGAAAACGCCGGGCGATCCGACCCAGCCGACCGACCCGCCCAGGCCGCCTCGGCGCCCGAAAAGCGAGGGCGTCGCTCGATGAGGATGTCTGATCCGGGGGAGATATTCGATTGACCGGGAAAAGGAGCCACGACCAATATGGGTACACTCAACGATAACGAATTCGTCGCCGCGAAGCTTTCCGAGGTGCCGGCCGGCACGATGAAGGCGGTCGAGCACGGGGAACTCAGGATCCTCCTGAGCAATATCGACGGCGAGATCTTTGCGGTCGGCGGAAGCTGTCCGCACTACGGGGCGCAACTTGAAAAGGGAGTGCTGAGCGATAAGCGGGTTGTCTGCCCGCTGCACCATGCGGCGTTCGACGTGCGCACCGGCGAACTGCTTGAACCGCCGGCGCTCGACTGCCTGCCGACGTTCGAGGTGCGTATCGACGGCGACGAGATCATCGTGGCGATCCCCCCCGACACGGCCCAGACGAGGCAGCCGGACATGCTCGGGTACGATCCCGAGGGTGACCCGCGCACCTTTGTGGTGCTCGGCGCCGGAGCGGCCGCCGCGGCTGCGGTGCAGACACTGCGCGAGGACGGCTACCGTGGCCGGCTCGTGATGATCACCCAGGAGAGTCGCCTACCGTACGATCGCCCCAATCTGAGCAAAGACTATCTCCAGGGAAACGCCGATCCGGAATGGATGCCGCTTCGGTCGGATGAGTTTTACGAGGGTATCGGGATCGAGATAATGCGGGACGCGAAAGTCAAAACGGTTGAAGTACCGTCAATGACAATTACCTTCGAAAACGGCGAGGCACTCCTGTATGACAAGCTGCTTATCGCCACCGGCGGCGTTCCCCGCGTGCTCAAGGTCCCCGGTGCCGATCTGAAGAACGTGTTCACGCTGCGGAGCTATGACGACGCCGACGCCATAATTGCCGCGCTCGACGGAGCGAAGCGAGCGGTCGTAATCGGGGGGAGTTTTATCGGGATGGAGACGGCGGCCAGCCTGCGTTCGCGCGGCCTTGAGGTGACGGTGGTCGCCCCCGAACAGACGCCGTTTGAGCGGGTCTTCGGTCGCGAAATCGGCGAGCGATTCAGGCGAGCCCACGAAGAGCAGGGCGTGACGTTCAGGCTCGGGGCGTCGGTCGAACAGATCGAGGGAAAGTCCGCGGTGAGCGCTGTTCAGCTTGGCAGCGGTGAGAAGTTGCCGGCGGATCTTGTGGTGATCGGCATCGGCGTCCGGCCCGCGACCGACTTTCTCATGGGGCTGGACCTGGCCGAGGACGGCGGGGTGGTGGTCGACGAGTACTTTCAGGCGATCGACGACGTTTACGCCGCCGGTGACGTCGCCCAGTTCCCCGACTGGCGCACCGGGGAGCGGCAGCGTATCGAGCACTGGCGCACCGCCGAGCAGCAGGGCCGGCAGGCGGCTCATAACATGGCCGGTAAGGATATCCCATATACGGGAATCCCATTCTTCTGGACCCGGCAGGCCGGACTCGCTCTGAGCTATGTCGGGCATGCAACATCGTGGGATGATCTGATCGTCCACGGGAGTATTGCCGACGGCGCTTTCCTGGCATTTTACATTAAGGGCGGACAGGTGGCGGCAGTGGCGGGCATGAAGCGCCATCGTGATCTCGATACCGCCCACGAACTGCTGCGGCGGGGCAAGATGCCCGACATTGCCGAGCTGCGCCGGGACGATCTCGATCTTTCGATCTACTTGTAGGCGATGCGCAAAAGAAATCCCCGGCGAGTCGCGGCTCGCCGGGGAACCGAAACGGTACCTCCCATGCGCCGGAAGCCCCCGGCGCTTACATCAAATAACCGACCCAGTCGGCCCGCCCGTTCTTCTCGATCTCGGCGACCAGCGCTTTGTAGATGTCGCGCAGATGCGTGACGTCGGCCAGGGCATAGGTCAGCTGCTTGTCGGTCAGCGGCCGCGCCGACCAGTCGGTGAACCGCGAGGATTTGTCGATCTTTTCCTTG
>CAYPYM010000036.1:0-847 GCA_964414435.1 uncultured Ignavibacteriales bacterium
GCCCGTTCCGTCATATTCCCAGATTCGCCCCAAGCTATATCAGTGCGCGGTTGCTCTTCCTTACTTGTCGACCCCCCCGGGGCGGTTCTGTGCCCGTCTCAGGCGAGGAGCTCAATATAATACAATTCGACCGATTGAAAAGAGCCTTTGACGGTGCGGCGGGCAGCTATTTACCCGACTGGTGGGCGAAGTCCCGGCGATACATGGCGAAGGCCGGTTTGAGCCCGAGCGGGGCATAAAACGCTTCGAGAGGCGGGTCGGTGGCCAGATCGATCATATAGAGCCCGTCGAGTTTGGCCAGCATCCGTTCGACCAGTGCATGCCCGATCCCTCGTTTCTGGTAGGCGGGGAGGACTTCGAGGAGGGGGATGTAAGCCGACAGCACACCGTCCGAAATGGCGTTGATGAAGCCGATCACCTGTCCGCTGTCGGTGTCGATGGCGAGGACGATGTGGGTTGCGCGCTGCAGGATCTCAAGGTGCGTTTCGGGCGACGGCGGATCGGGCCAGCCGACGAAGAAGCCATCGAGACGGTCGGGCGTGACGCCCGCCGGGGAATCGACATACTCTATCACGCCGCTGCCTCCGCTGACGGCGCCGGGACAGTCGCCTGTCGCCGGGCCAGTCCGAGAATGAGCCCGAGGACAACCGACCAGAGGGCGGCGAGGCCGATCTGGTAGTCGCGGGGAAGGGCGAAGGTGACGGTGTGGGCGGGGATCCAGAACCAGAGCAGGGTCATCCAGGCGGTGGTCAGGCCCCGCATGTTCCATTCGCGCATGATCAGATTGTCCTCGAGCCGGTGGAAAAACATCATTTGCGGACCGAAAAAGACGTTGGTCAGGACCGAG
>CAYPYM010000036.1:857-11523 GCA_964414435.1 uncultured Ignavibacteriales bacterium
CGGCAACCGCCCAGCCGAGGCCGTCGGCGAGAAACGACGGTAGCAGGCGGTGTTCGAGCAGGGCTGAGGTGAAACCTTTCATGCCCGCGAAACCGTACTTGATGATCACCCCGAGCAGCGCCCAGGCGGCGACTTTGGCCAGCGTTTCAATGCCGGTGCCGGGCAACCGAAAACCGCCGGCGCGGATACTGCTTGAGATGATCTCGCCGAGGGTCCCGAGAATGGCGAACTGGATCGCGGCCGAGAGAATCGGGTTGGCGCCCACCCACTGCACGTATGCTTCCATGATGTCTTCCTTGCTCCGGGTTTACTCGCTGAAGTGTAGGGGATTCGGCCGGGCCGGGCAAGTGTCAACTGGCGGGGCGCGATTCGCGGGCCGGGGTCGGCGGGTCGCAATCGGGACGGTTTGGGCTTGTGTCCGAAGGAGTTGGGTCGGCCCCGATAAAATCGTTGACTGAATTGAGCAAGTTCGTAGATTAGTAATGTAAATGCCTCTGATCGGCCCGGATCGATTCCGGGCGCGATCATTTACTGACACTAGCCGGCGGGGGCCGACCGAAACCGTTAGTGCGCTGCTTCCATCGTTTCTGCAAGCAGGTCCGGGGAATACCTGCCCGGTCGGGCACGTAAACAATACGACAAGAGGGACCAAGGCGTGTCGAGCCGGCTGCCGACCATGCGCCGCGCGAGCCGGAGTGCGTGTGTCGTTGCGAAAACCAGTCCGCGTCAATTAAGGGAGAACATATAGATGACGGAGTTGAGGATGAAAGCAGCAAGTATCGCCGTATTCGCGATGATCTGTATGGGCTGGCTGGCCCTGCCGGCCAGAGCCCAGGATCCGGGTACCCCGGATACGGTGATCCTGGTTTCGACGGTTACCCCCGATTTTACCACCGGCACGAATCAACTCGCGGTTGAACTGTGGGTGTACAGCGACGAGGCCCTGATCGGCGCGACCGCCGGGTTCAACTGGGACAACGGCAATTTCCAGATGGACAGCGCGAAAGCCTCGCCGCTGACCGACAACAACTTCGAAATAGGGCCGTTCTTCTACGAAAACAACAGCAGAGCTGTTACCAACGCTAACCTGCGGTTCCTCTTCGGCGGCTCGGTTCTGTCCGGCAACGGAGTGCCGGCCGATGCTTCCGGACGGCGCCTGTGGGCCACGTACTACTTCACCACATCGAGCTGGGAAGCATGTGACCAGGTTGAGTTCGACTCGCTGACGTTCAGTTCCGGTTCGCAGTACCTGTTTGTCACGGACGGCAATGCGACGTTCGTGCCGGGCTTTGGAGGCAGCGTCACCGTTACCGACACCGCCTGCGCCCCGCCCGCCAACCTTGTGCTCGATCCGACCGCGCTGACCTTTAGTACGTACGAGACCGGTCCGAACCCGGCCAATCAGATGTTCAATGTCAATTCCGACGGTGACCCGGTCGATTTCACTTCGAGCGAGAGCATCCCGTGGCTCTCCGCGTCGCCGTCGAGCGGCAACACGCCCCAGGCGATTACGGTGTCGATCGACAACAGCGGCCTGACCGAGGGGCAGTATGTCGACTCGATCATGGTGAGTTCGACCATGGCGCCCAATTCGCCGCAGTATGAAGTTGTCACGGTCAATGTCGGGCCGCCTCCGAATGTGCCGCCGGAGCTGGGTTCTGTCACCGATCAGGAAACGACAGAGGGTGTTGATCTCAATTTCGATGTCACGGCGACCGATGCCAACGGTACCACGCCGCTGCTCAGCTCGAGTGCGCTGCCCGGAACGGCTTCGTTCACCGATCACGGCGACGGCAGCGGGACATTCGACTGGACGCCCGGTTTCTTCGATTCCGGCGTCTACGACGTGACGTTTTATGCGACCGACGCGATCGACGCCGGTTTGATCGACTCGGCCGAAATTCAGATCACGGTGCTCGACAGCAACCGGGTGCCGGTGGTCACCTATGATATGGGTCAGAATACGGATGTGGACGAAGGTGGAACGCTGCAACTGGTCGTGACCGGCAACGATCCCGACCTGACCACGCCGAGCCTGAGCGCCCATCTTGACGGTTCGACATCTCTGGCTCCCAACATGGCATTTGTCGACTCGGGCAATGGTGCCGGGGTCCTGACGTTTATGCCCGATTTTACGCAGGGAAACGACGATCCGACCCGGTACGATGTCGTCTTCGAGGCCGCCGATGAGACCGATCCGGCGCTGACCGATGCGACCGCGCCGGTGGTGATTTCTGTCTTCAACGTGAATCAGGCGCCCACCGTAACACCGGTGACGGACCGGTCGGTCTGCGCCAACGGTTCGCTGTCGGTGCCGGTTTCGGCGAGCGATCCGGACGGCGATCCGCTCGAGATGTGGATCGATCCGCTGGTGACGAACATGTCGTTCGACTATGCCGGCGGCAACAGCGGCACCATCCGGTTCGACCCGAGCGATGCCCAGGTGGACGTCTATCCGACGTCGGTCTATGCTTCCGACGGTACCGATACCGCGTTCACGACTTTTGCCATAACCGTTGTCGATTGCGCCGCCACCGATACCGGCCGCATCGTGCTGTATCCCAGGCTGCTCCACTGGTATTACCAGAATGGATTCACCGAGCAATTCGCGGATGCCTACGTGGGTGACTTTATCGGCGGCCACTCCGCCGACCAGATCGGTCCGGCGACGGTCCGGGTCGATGGTGACATCGTGCCATCCGAGGTGCTGGTGCTCGACAGCTACAGCGACTTCACCGGCCCGGTGCTGAAGGTGTCCTACTCGATGAAACTGTATCTCGAGAAACAGGGCCCGTTCATGGATACGGTGTTCACCACGCTGAGGGTGTCGGGCGAGTTCGACGATGCCGGCGTGTTTACCGTGGGCGGCGCCATGACCCTGGTCGGGCACCGTTCGGGCGACGTCAATCTCGACGGCGACGTGAATATCTCCGACGTCACCACCATGGTGGCCGATATGTTCATGGGACAGGCGGCCCCGATGATGGAGGCGGGCGATGTCGACGGCAACTGCGGTGTCACCATATCCGACATCATCTATCTCGTCCGCAATCTCTTCGCGGGCGGGCCGGCGCTGCACTCCACCTGCACGCCGTACTAACCAGTTGCCGACGATACGAAAACAGAGGCGGCCGGATAATCCGGCCGCCTTTTCATTTGGTGCGAATCTCAAGAGATCAGCGGGCGCTGCGGAACTCGGCGGTCTCGCCGATGACGGCGGCGCCGATCGAATCGCCCCACACATTCACCGTGGTGCGGCAACGGTCGAGGAACCAGTCGATCGCCCAGATCAGTCCGATGCCTTCGAGCGGAAGGCCGACCGCGTCGAGCACGATCACCATCATGACGGTGCCGGCATGGGGGATACCGGCCGCGCCGATCGAGGCGAGGGTCGCGGTGAGGAAGACGATGATCTGCTGGCCGAGGCTGAGGTCGACGCCGTAAATCTGAGCGATGAACATCGCGGCAACCGCTTCGTACAACGCCGTGCCGTCCATGTTGATCGTGGCGCCGAGCGGGAGCACGAAGGAGGCGGCCCGGCTGTCGACCCCGCTCTTGTCCTCGACACATTCCATCGTGACGGGGAGGGTGGCGGTGGACGAGGCGGTGGTGAAGGCGGTCGCGAGCGCCTGGCCCATGTTCGTGAAGTACCAGAACGGCTTTTTGTGGCCGAGCAGTTTCAGGATGATCGGAAGCGTGATCAGGCCGTGGATGAGCAGTCCGGCGATCACGGTGAGGAAGTACCAGCCCATTCCGCTGGCGAGCTGCTGCAGGGAATCGTGATTCTCCGCGACGATGCCGCCGATCAGGGCAAACACGCCGATCGGTCCGAAGTAGATGATTATGATCACGATCTTCATCATGGCCTCGTTGATGCCCTCGAAGAGGGCCAGGACCGGTTTGCCCTTCTCACCGATCACGGTGAGGACGCCGCCGAAGAGCAGCGAAAAGACGATAAGGGGAAGGATCTGACCTTCGCCGGCGGCGGCGAAGATGTTCGACGGCACCAGGCCGGTGACGACGTCGATGAGCGTCTTGCCGCGGCTTGCGTGGACGATATCGGGGATATAGGCGCCGAAGTTTTCGATTCCGGAACCGGGCCGGATCAGGTTGACCAGAATCAGGCCGACAAAGACCGACAGGCCGGTTGTGACGAGATAGAAAGCGAGTGTCTTGGCGCTGGTGCGCCCGAGCCGGCGGACATCGCCCAGCGATGCCACCCCGACGATCATCGAGGCCACCACCAGCGGTACGACGACCATCTTGAGACCGTTGAGGAAAATGGTGCCGAGGAATTTGATGTCGAGCATGAAGGCGCCAAAGAAGTAGCCGCAGATCGCGCCGAGCGCGGCGCCGGCGATCATGCCGAAGAGAACGATGTTGCCGGTTCGTCTGTCCATCACACCTGTTGTTTGCGTGGGGTTGCCGTTCCAATGCTCCAGTATAGGTTTTGTTTGATACCGCGACAACCCTAAAAGGCCGGCAGTTGTCGGCATCTGCCGACCAGGAAGCCTGTTTTCCGCTCGAAAGGAAGACACGGACAAGCAAGGCTTGACCGCGCCACACACACTCCGTGTGTCTACCTGTGCCGTGAACCGAGACGCTGTATCAGGCTACCGGAATCGGAATCGGATTCCGCATTTCATCAACCGCCACAAGTGTAAATGTCCCCTGAATGGCGAGCGTGCGGTCGTCGGAGTACATGTTTTCGACATACGTGTCAACCTGCACCTGCATGCTGGTGCGGCCGAGCTTAACCACCCGGGCGACCAGCTCGACAAACGAGCCGGCCGGAATCGGCACCTTGAAATCAGTCCGGTCGAGCGAAACGGTCACGAGGTTTTTGCGCGCGAAGCGGGTGCCGGCGATGAACGCGACCTCGTCCATCCAGCCGAGCGCCTGCCCGCCGAAGAGCGTATCGTAATGGTTGGTGGTATTGGGGAAGACGGCTTTTACCACCGAGGTCGTGGCGCGGTTCATGCGTTCCTGAAGGGTCATCTCGGGTCCTTTCCGGTGTGGGGAACTGATTTGGCCGCAATGTAACGGATTTGCGGGAGGGGCACAAGTGGGCCCCGGGAAACGAAAAAAAAGACACTTCAGGGCGATTTTATTATTGACAAACATGGTCCGAAATAGCTTCTTTGTTTCATATTCCAGATAACAATCGGATACAGTCGCCGCACGAGCACCTCGCCGGTCTTCGAGTTTCATCGCATCATACCGATGCGGCACTGGACGGCCCGGCGCTACGCCAACCTGACACCGAACGTGGGTAAAGGAGGTGATGCTGCAATTCAGAGATATTTGCGTACCGAATCGAGGGGGATGCGGGGAAACCGGTCGGTGCGGGCGTATCGAACTGCCTCACGGCAGCGCAATCAAATCTTTCTGCTTCACCAATCTTGAGGAGAATTTCGATGAAAGCGAACCGGTTCTCACTGACCGCCGTCGCGGCGGTAGTTCTTCTGGCCGCCCTCTCGATCATCTGGGTGGGCTGCTCCAGTGATCAATCCTCCGCTCCCATTTACGAACCGTATGATGCCACCTCGGCGGCTGTTCTTCCGGCCAGTGCGTCTGACATCGCCCACGCCATGGCGGTGCAGGACAGACATGATGCGAGCCTGGAAGCGATCGACGGTGTTTTCGGCACCGCCACCTCTCAGGATGCCGGCGGCCACGCGGTCGTGCTCGTTATGGCTGACAGATCCGATGTCCACGGCGTCCCGGCAATGCTCGAAGGCGTGCCGGTACGTATGCTCGTCACCGATCGTCCCGAGCTGTTCCCCGGTAACGGCGGCCACGGCGGCGGCGGCAGCGGCGGCGGCGGTGGCGGCGGAAGCGTCGATTTCACCACGCGCGCCGATCGTCCGGTGCCGATGGGCTACTCGGTCGGCAATTATGCCGAATGTGCTTCCGGCACCTACGGCTGCGCGGTCACCCGCGGCGGCAACCTCTATGCTCTCAGCAACAACCATGTTTTCGCCCGCGAAAACGCCGGCTCGATCGGCGAGATTTGCGGTCAGCCGGGTCTCTACGACGGCTCGCCGCAGTGCAACGGCTACTACGCCGACACGATCGGCTCCCTGGCCGACTTCGTCCCCGTTCAGACCGGTTCGAATGCCCAGAATACGGTGGACTGCGCGATCGTGCTCTCGTCTTCGAGTTTCATCGACTGCTCGACGCCGGCCGGGTACTACGGTCAGCCGAACACCCAGACGGCCAACGCCGTGCTTGACATGGCGATTCAGAAAGTCGGCCGCACCACCGGCCTGACCACCGGTACCGTTATCGGCGTCAACGCGAGCGTGTCTCTGACCTACGCCGGCGCCACGACCCAGTTCGTGGACCAGGTCCTGACTTCGAGCAAGTTCTCGAAGGCGGGCGACTCCGGCTCGCTGATCGTGACCAACGACAGCAACGCCAATCCGGTCGGCCTGCTCTTTGCGGGCAACCGTCAGGGCTACACCTGGTTTAACCGGATCGACAACGTCCTGAGCGCGCTGAACGTTCAGATCTGCGGCAAGTAACGACTTCTCCGCAGTTGTCAATTTTGAACCCGGGGCGTGGTGCGCCCCGGGTTTTGTTTGTCCGGCGGCGACGATTTCGCTTGCATCGGCACCGCCAAGCTCAAAGATTGTTAATGGGTAATATGAAAAGCATTAAAGCAGTACTTCAGGATCACGCCGGCCGGCTCAAGGCGCTGCCGGGGGTGTTCGGGGTGGCCGTGGCCGATTCGCCCGAGGGCCCCTGTATCGAGCTTCACACCGAGAAGGCGACCGACGAACTTCGCAAAGCCGCGCCGAAAGAACTCGAGGGGTATCCGGTGCGAATCAGGGAGATGGGGAAGCCGGAGCTGTTCTGAAACGTCATCGCGAAGGCGCGCGAAAATCGGAGCGATAAATACATTTTCCTGTTGCATTTGGAATCCGCGCCGCCCAGGTTTGTCCTCAGCACGCATTGTCCGACAACACCGATCGACTGTCAGCCCCGGTCATGGGGGAAGTGTATCTATCACCCAACAGCGTGTTAGATGAGGTGGACCTGTGATTTATCTGATCGATCCGACCCCGTTCCAGCCGTCGATCTGCATCACGAAAGACATCTGCCGGCGGTTGAGCATCGAGCCGATCTGCCCGCCGAACAAGACCTGTAAGATCTACTAAGCACCCTCCGGGTGTTTCTCTCTGGCGCCTGTTGGACCTACCGGAAATCCCGTGACTTGATCGAGACCTCGCCGGTGTCGATCTCAAGCGGCCAGAACTGATGCCCGATCACGTTGATCACGCCGTCCTTTTTCTCCACCGTCCCTTTCACGATCAACGCCTGATGCGACACCAGCACCCGTCGGTGCCGTTTCATCATCTGCGGTTTCACTACGATATTGGAAAATCCCGTCTCGTCCTCCATCGTGATAAACAAAAACCCCTTCGCGGTGACCGGCCGCTGGCGGATCACGACCACTCCGGCGGTGGTGACGAGCTTGCGGTTGGGGATATCGCGAAGGTCGGCGGCCGAGGCGATTTTGCGCGCCCGGAGCGATTCGCGCACGAGCGACATCGGGTGCGGCCCGGTCGAGAGCGCCATCCCCTTGAAATCGGCCACCATCTGCTCGCCGATATGCATCGGTCGCAACTGCTCGTGGCCGTGTTCTTCGGTTTGCAGGCGCAGTTCATCGTCGCGGGTGCGGATCAGCGCGAGCGTTTTCCAGAGTGCCTGACGCCGGTGTCCGCCGAAACAGTCGAACGCCCCGATCAGCGCGAGCTGTTCGTACGCCTGCGGGTTGAGCCGGGTGCGGCGGACAAAATCCTCGATCGACCCGAACGGCCCGCGTGAGATTTCCGTCTCGAGCTGCTCGCGGACCGACTCACCGATATGCCGCACCGTGCGCAGTCCCAACCGCACTGCGTCGCTCTCGACCGTGCTGTCGAATCCGCTGCGGGAGATGTCGACCGGGCGGATTTCGATTTTGCGGCGCCTCGCCTCGTAGACGATACTCGACGGCTGATAAAAACCCATCGGCTGGGCGTTGAGCAGCGAGCAATAGAATTCGGCCGGGTAATAGACCTTGAGATAGGCCGAGATATAGACGAGCAGGGCGAACGACGCCGCGTGCGATTCGGCGAAGCCAAAATCGGCGAACGCAGCGAGCTGATCGAAAATACGCTGAGCCGCCTCGTGGGGGATACCGTTGCGGGTCATGCCGTCGATAAGACGGTGGGCCAGCGCCTCCATCTTTTCATGGGAGCGCTTGTGTCCCATGGCCCGACGGAGTTCATCGGCCTGGCTCGGCGTAAACCCGGCCGCGGCGACCGCGACTTTCATTCCCTGCTCCTGAAAGAGCGGCACGCCGAGAGTGCGTTTGAGGATCGGTTCGAGAACGGGGTGCGGGTAGGTGACCGGTTCCTCGCCGTTGCGCCGCCGCAGGTACGGGTGCACCATGTCGCCCTGGATCGGGCCGGGGCGGATCAGGGCGACCTCGACCACGAGATCGTAGAAGCAGGACGGGCGATGGCGCGGCAGCGCGTTCATCTGGGCGCGCGATTCGATCTGGAAGACGCCGAGCGTATCGGCGCGGCAGATCAGCTCGTACACGTTGGGATCGTCGTAGGACAGTTTCGTCGGATCGATTTTCACCCCCCGGTTTTTCTCGACCAGCTTGAACGCGATATCGAGCAGGGTCAGCATGCCCAGTCCGAGCAGGTCGATCTTAACCAGCCGGGCCGCCTCGACGTCGTCCTTGTCCCACTGGATCACGCTGCGGTCGGGCATGGTGGCGTTCTCGATCGGCACGACATGCGAGAGCGGTGTGCGGGTGATGATCATGCCGCCGACATGGATCCCGAGATGGCGCGGGAAACGGTGGATCTGGCGGCAGAGATCGAGCAGGAGCTGCACGCGGCGGCTGTCGAGATTGAGATTGGTCTCGCGCAGGCGTTCCTCGAGTTCGTCGCGCGAGGAATAATGGTCGAGCAGTTTCGAGAGGCGGCTGACGTCATCGAGCGAAAACCCGAGCACCTTGCCGACATCGCGCACCGATGACCGCCCGCGATACGAAATCACCTCGCAGACCATGGCGGCGTGGGTACGGTTGTACTTGTTGTAGACATACTGGATGACCTCCTCGCGGCGGTTGTTGGCGATATCGATATCGATATCGGGCGGCTCGCGGCGTTCCTCGGAGATGAAGCGTTCGAAGAGGAGGTCGAGCTTGATCGGGTCGACCGCGGTGACCCCGAGACAGTAGCAGACGGCCGAGTTGGCGGCCGAGCCGCGCCCCTGGCAGAGGATGCCGTTGGCGGTGCAGAAGCGGGCGATATCCCAGACGATGAGAAAGTACCCGGCCAGTTTGAGCTTTTCGATCAGGTGCAGTTCATGATCGAGCTGACGGACATGGCGGTCGGTCAGATGGGGGTAGCGATGTGCGGCGCCTTGCCAGGTCAGCTCGCGGAGGTAGCTCTGTTCGGTGTGGCCCGGGGGGACGGGAAAATCGGGCAGCGACGTTTCAAGCTGGTCGAGCGAGAAGCGGCAGCGATCGGCGATCGCAACCGTGGCCGCGAGGGCCTCAGGCCAGCGGCGGAATAAACGGGTCATCTGCAGCGGCGACTTGAGATACCGCTCGGCGTTGGGATAGAGGAGATCGGCGGCATTGTCGAGCGTCGTGTGATGGCGGATACAGGTGAGGACATCCTGCAGCCGTCGGCCGTCGGGGACAGTGTAATGCACATTATTGGCGGCGACAGTCGGAATGCGCAGCGAGCGGGCGAGCCGGGTGAGAGCGTGGCAGAGGTGCTCGTGCAGGGGGAGGTTGTGGTGGCGGAGTTCGATAAAAAAGTTGTCGGGACCGAACAGGTCACGCCAGTCGAGCGCGATGCGGCGGGCATCGATCGAGCGGTTGGACAGCAGCGCCTCGGCGATATCGGCCCGGCCGAGCGCGATGAGGCCATCGGTGTGGCCGGCGAGCAGATCGCGGCCGACCCGCGCCTCGCCCTTGGGGCTGTTCAGTTGCGCGGTGGAAATCAGGTGCGAGAGGTTGGCGTAACCGTGGGCGTTTTCGACCAGGAGGACGAGGGGATGGCCGGTGTCGAGGATGATGGTCGCGCCGAAGATGGGACGAAGGCCGGTCTCGCGCGCCTGCTGGGAGAAGCGTACGATGCCGTAGAGGCCGTTGGTGTCGGTGATCGCGAGGGCGGGGTAGCCGAGTTCGACGGCGCGGTCGACGAGGGTCTCCGGGTCACAGGCGCCATCGAGGAAGGAGAAGTTGGTGTGGGCGTGGAGTTCGATGTAGGGTGGGCTAGTCATATGTGGTGATGGTTATGGTTTCTCAGCGTTCCCATTCCCGTCATCCCTGCCGTGTTTGTCACCCCTGCGTAAGCAGGGGTCCAGAAAAAGGAAAGGGTGGGCTGGAATGCGAAGACTGGATTCCTGCTTTCGCAGGAATGACATGAGGGGGAGGAATGACATGAGGGGCGGGAGTGATAGTTTTAGGGTCACCGATCTATTACTCTGATATTGTTTCTTCAGAAATCGTACCTTACGGGACTGCTGGTGATGTGCCACGTTCCCGTCATCCCTGCCGTGTTTGTCACCCCTGCGTAAGCAGGGGTCCAGAAGAAGGAAAGGGTGGGCTGGAATGCGAAGACTGGATTCCTGCTTTCGCAGGAATGAC
>CAYPYM010000037.1:0-11415 GCA_964414435.1 uncultured Ignavibacteriales bacterium
ATGGAATACGTTCCGGAAAGAGACCGCCTCACCGCGCTGCTCGACCGATTCGAGTAGTCCGGGACCGTCCCCGAAGCGGGCAACCCTCATCGGTATTTCCGATCGTACCGAGGAATCTACCCTCCATTTGCTTTCTCATCTGCCTATCAGTCAGAAGTATCACGAAGGGCTCAGAATCCTCTCTCTCACGACAGGGGTGATCATCGCCACGTGGGGGGGTTGGGCGGCCCGCCGCCCCGGCACTTGCGCCGTGACACGGTGTCGGCTATACTTGCCCGAAGGAGGATTCAGTCACGTTCGGTTTCACAAAGAGAAGACGGCGACGCTGGCGCAACGAACCGCTGCCGCCGGAATGGCTGGGGATTGTCGAGCGCAACGTACCCCACTACCGGTACCTGGACGACGACGAACGCCGCGAACTGCAGGGGCACATCCAGGTCTTCCTCCACGAGAAGAAATTCGAGGGCGCCGGGGGGCTGGAGATGACCGACGAGATCCGGGTCACGATTGCGGCCCAGGCCTGTATCCTTCTCCTGAATCGTGAGACCGACTACTTCCCGCTCATGAAGACTGTCTATGTCTACCCGCGGCGTTATTTCGCACGCACGACCCAACACCTGCCGGGCGGAGTGGTTTCGGAGGGCGTCCAGACCAGGCTTGGCGAGTCCTGGCATCGGGGTCCGGTCGTTCTTTCCTGGGATGACGTCCTGCACGGCGCGAGGAATCCCAATGACGGACAGAATGTCGTTTTCCACGAATTCGCGCACGAACTGGACGGCGAATACGGCGGGGTCGACGGGGCGCCGAAGTTGCCGGATTTCACCATGTACACGGCGTGGGCGACGGTGCTGGGACATGAGTACGAAAATCTGCTGAGGGATCTCGAGAGGGGTCACCAGAATCTGATCGACGCCTACGGTGCGACCAGCCCGGCCGAGTTCTTCGCCGTGGTCACCGAGCTGTTTTTCGAGCGGCCGCTGGCCCTGAGGAGCCGGTACCCCAAGCTCTATGAGCAGTTCAAGCTCTTCTACCGGCAGGATCCGGCAGCGCGGATGGATCAGGGCGGAAATTAGACGCCGCGATCACTACAGCACACGCGACCGATCCAGGTCCGGACTTTCCACCGCAATCATATCGAATCAGTCTTGGCGGATGAGGGTTTGTCTTACTGATGCCCCGGCCGGAAGATGACCCCCTCGCCCGAGTGGCCGCTCATCTTCACCACCAGCGGCTGGTCGAACCGGAGCGCCCGCGTGAAGACCTTCTCGACGCGCGGAGCCTGGGCGAGCAGCCAGTCCCAATCGAGAAAACCGTCTGCCTGACCGGCGTTGATGGTGAAATAGCCGATCTCATTCATGTGCAGATTCTGGAAGAAATGTGTCCCCTGCGAAGGCGTGACTTTCATATCCCGGAATCCGGTTTCCACGATCACTTTCGCCCCGGCGATGCCATCCCACTCCACCGGGATTCCCAGCCACGGATCGGCCGAGCCCCAGCGACCGATGCCGATCAGGAGATACGGTCGCTGGTCGTTGCTCAGTTCGAGGTTGAGGAGGCTGATCTCACGGGCGACTTCGGCGGTCCGGGCTCGATCGAACCGAGTCGGATCGACCAGCACGATATCCGCGATATCGGGGATGATGCCGTTGCCGAGCACCTGGGTGCTGGCGGCAATGAGATTTGATCGGTCGGTGATATCGATCTGGAGTTCCTGGCGCTCGTGAGTCAGAACCATCGGCCGCAGCTGCAGCACGTGGAACTGCCGCTTCTCGCCGGGGGGAGTCGAGATATTGCCGGAGAATTCCATTTCGACCGGAAGGCCCATCCCGGTGTGGCAGAGCTCCAGCAGATCCCGCAGCAATTCGGGCAGCGGGAATTCGCCTCCCTTGAGGATCGGGTTAAACGTGACGATTCGCGTTCCGCGGCGCGATAGCCCGTCGTAGATGGCGCTGTTTTCGGCCGAGCAGACCGAACCGAATGGTCCGAGCACGCCGTGACGCTCGGCGATATCGAGCCCGAGGCGGGTCAATTGATACTCGCGGTACGGGTCGAAATGCCGGTCGGCATCGAGCAGCTCAAGGGCGTAGTACTCGTGCTGCGAATTGTTCAGGGCCTCCTCGACCGATCCGAACCGCACGCCGTGCCGCGGATATTTCGGACAGAAGCGAACCGCCGAGCCGCCCTCGACAACCATCGCTCCCAGCCCGAGGACAACAGCTGCCAGGCCGTCTTCCGACTCCACCGGCGCGATCGGATAGAAATTGTGCGACTGGCCGACCCCCGAGAAGTCGGGATAGAAGTAGTTCTCGTGGGTCTGCCCGACCAAGCGCTGCACGATCACCGCCATCTTCTCCTCTTCGAGACTGTACGGCGTGTTCTGGATATAGCTCTTGGCCCGACGTGAGAAGGTCGAGGCATAGACGCGCTTGATCGCCGTGAGCAGTTCCTGGAGTCGGACGCTGAGGTCGCGGTGATTGTTGGGGACCATGTATGTCTCGTAGATCCCCGCGAACGGCTGATAGAGCGAGTCCTCGAGAATACTCGACGATCTCACCGCCAGCGGATACTCCGCCTGCCGGAGCATCTCGCGCAGTTGATCGGCGGCCGAGGCCGGCATGGTGGCCTCGATGAATCGCCGGACAATGAGGTCGTCGTCGTCGCACTCGACCGCGAACTCACTCAGGTTGTTCGTCTCGAGAAACTCGTCAAAGACGTCGGTCTCGACAAACAGAGCGGGCGGCACCGAAATCGCGATGTCGCGGTATTTTTCCTGCAGGCCCGAGGCGCCGAGCAACCGTTCCGTGAAAACCAGGCCGCGGCCCTTGCCCCCGAGCGATCCGCCGCCGAGGCGGCAGAGCGGATCGGCGGTGTCGTAGGTCAGCGGATCGAAGTCAACGATCGATCCCCGGCGCTGGCTGGCGTCGTATTCTCTCAGCGAGGCGATCAGGGCGTGACGGAGTTCGGCGGTCGTGGCGTAGTGACTGACCCGCTGGGGCCGGAGGCGATGGGCCAGGTCGAACTCGGTGCGCGCCTTGAGCCAGTTGGAGAAGTGGTTGCGCTCGGCGTGATATAGCAGACTCTCATCCGGGATCGTCTGCAGGCGCCACTCGAGTTCTCGCAGGTCGTGGGCCCGGGCGACCTCGGTGCCGTCGGGCAGGATAAACACGAAATCCCCGAAGCTCAGGTGCTGGCGAAGGAAATGCCGGATGTCGTTCAGGAGCACCGGCGAATTTTTGAGTAGCAGTTGCGCGCCGATCTCGCGGGCGGCGGCGACGTATTCCGGATCGTCCGACTGGAGCAAGACCGAGATGTCGGTGTGGCTCTGCTTGACCCGCCGGGCGAATTCGATCCCGGCGCCGGGGTCGTGCTTTCCTTCCCGCGGAAAGCTGACATCGGAAATAACGCCGAGCACCGTCTCGTGATACTGCTCGAAAAAGGCCCAGGCATCCTCGAACGTGTGGCAGAGGAGGATCTTCGGTCGCGCCCGCATGCGGAGTATTTTGTGGCTGACGTTGACGCCCTGTTCCATGACCTCCTGCACGTGATGGACCAGTTCGGTGTAGATCAGCGGCAGGTAGGTCGAGTAGAATTTGACGTTGTCCTCGATCAGGATCACCGACTGGACCCCGGCCAGGTCGGTGTCGGCGCTGACGTTGGTCAGGTCCTCGATACACTTGATGATGGCGAGGATCAGGTGGAAGTCGCCCTGCCAGAGGAAGACTTTGTTGAAGCAGGAGACATCGCTCTGAATGCTCAACCCGCGCAGCTGGTGGTTGTCGAACGCGAGGTAGACGACCGGGGTCTCGATCCCGCGATCGCGCAGGTTGCACGCGAATTCGAAGGGATCCATATCGGCAATATGGGGCGTGACGAGAAACAGATCGTACTGGAACTGGGAAGCCATCTCGAGCGCTTCGGAAGCCGACGATACCGGCGTGATCCCGGGGGCATGCGAGAGGTTGAGGCCGGCGTATTCGTGCACCAGCATCTCATAGAAGCCGCCCTCCTCGCTCAGCAGAAAGGCGTCGTATTTGCTCGCGACCAGGAGAATGTCGCGGATGCGATGGCGCATCAGCTGGTGGAATTCGAGCCGTCGCCGTCGGTCGGGGTCCTGGGGTGAGTTGGATGCGGGTGGTCGGTTCATATAACGTTACTGCGATGTTTCAAGGTTGTACGGCGAAACAGCCGTCGCCGCCGGCGAGCTCGGTGAATCGCCGCGCGAAGCCGTGCCGGCCGACTCCATTCCAACATAGGCAATGGACGGTGTCATTGCCAGAACCAATTGCGGCCGGCTCACACACGAGGGGCGGGACAGCCAGGCCGTCCCGCCCCGGTGGGTAGGCGTATGTTCAGACAAATGCTGCCGTAAGGCAGAGTGCGATCATCCGAAAATGCCCTGATCGATCATGGCATCGGCAACCTTGAGGAAGCCGGCGATATTGGCGCCGTTGACATAGTTGCCCGCGCAGCCGTAGGCCGTGCTGGCTTCGACACAGGCCTTGTGGATGCTCTTCATGATGCCGTGCAGCTTCTTGTCGACTTCCTCCCGGCTCCAGGAGTAGCGCATGCTGTTCTGCGACATCTCGAGGCCGCTCACCGCGACACCGCCGGCGTTGGCCGCCTTGCCGGGACCGTAGAGCACGTTGGCTTCGAGGAAGATGTCCACGCCGTCCGGCACGGTCGGCATGTTGGCGCCTTCGGAGACGACGTACACGCCGTTGTCGACCAGGTTCTTCGCGTCTTTGCCGCTGATTTCGTTCTGGGTCGCCGACGGGAACGCGCAGTCGGCTTTGTGGTTCCAGAGCGGGTTGTGGTCGGCCGACGGATCGAGCGGGGTGTAGGTGGCCGATTTGTACTTGTCGGCGTACTCGCGAATGCGGCCGCGACGCATGTTCTTCAGATCCATGACATAGGCGAGCTTCTCGCGATCGATACCGTCCGGATCGTAGATGTAGCCGCTGGAATCGGAGAGGGTGACGCACTTGCCGCCGAGATCGAGCACTTTTTCGACCGTGTACTGAGCGACGTTACCGGAACCGGAGACGAGGCAGGTCTTGCCTTCGAGAGTCTCGCCGCGGGTGCCGAGCATTTCGGCCGCGAAGTAGACGGCGCCGTAGCCGGTCGCTTCCGGACGAATGAGCGAACCGCCCCAGTTGAGGCCCTTACCGGTGAGGACGCCGGTGAATTCGTCGCGAATCTTCTTGTAGGTACCGAAGAGGTAGCCGATCTCACGGCCGCCGACACCGATGTCACCGGCGGGAACGTCGGTGTTCGGGCCGATGTGGCGATAGAGTTCCATCATGAAGCTCTGGCAGAACTTCATCACTTCGTCGTCGCTCTTGCCCTTGGGATCGAAATCGGAACCGCCCTTGCCGCCGCCCATCGGGAGCGTCGTCAGGCTGTTCTTGAAGACCTGTTCGAAGGCGAGGAATTTCAGGATGCCGAGGTTGACCGAGGAGTGAAAGCGCAGGCCGCCCTTGTACGGGCCGATCGCGCTGTTCATCTCGATCCGGAATCCACGGTTCACGTGGATCGTGCCGCCGTCGTCCAGCCACGGCACGCGGAACATGATGACCCGTTCCGGTTCGGCGATTCGTTCCATGATCTTGAACTTGCGGTACTCGGGGTGCTTGTCCAGGACCAGCGAAACCGATTCGACCACTTCCTGTGCCGCCTGATGGAATTCCGGCTCGGCCGGATTCTTGGCGCGGATCATGGCCATAAAGTCTGACGTGTAGCTGTTCATGAGACTGCTCCTTTCGATGACGTGGACCGCGCTTTTTCTCGGGCGGGCCCTGCCTACGAGATCAGATTCGCCGCTGGAGCAGCTAAGTCTATGTTTGGAAGCGGGTTCGCTCGTGCAACCGCCGCTCCAGACCGGCACAACGCAGGGTTGTTATTGTAGAATAGTAGATTGACTTTTCCACAGGCAATAGGTACAAAGCCGTACCACCATTGGAAGAAATCTGTATTTTTGCAGGGAGAGTACGGTATTTAGCCGAGGATAATTCTATATATCCGCTATCCCATTGCGGATACAGTACTTAACAACATCGGTCACGTTCTTCGCCCGCAGCTTTTTCATAATCCGTGCCCGATGGGTCTCGGCGGTCTTGATGCTGATCGAAAGATGCTCGGCCGCCTCCTTGGTGGACAGACCGTCGGCGAGCAGCCGGCACAATTCCCGTTCGCGCCGGGTCAGGCCGCCTTTCGTTTCGGTATCGGGTGAGTCGCCGGAGTTGACATATTCCAGGACCAGATCATGACCGGCCGGCCCGGTGAGATAGTAGTCACCGGCGGCGGCTTTACGAACGGCCAGAACGAGTTCCTTGAAATCGCAGGTGGTGAGCAGATAGGCCCGGGCGCCGAGGGCGAAGGCTTCACGCATCTCGCGCTCGTTATGCCGCCGGGTGACAAAGACCAGTTCAGGCGGCGTCGCCAGTTTGCGCAGTCGGGCGGCGACACTGAGGCCGTCGAGCATCGGCAGCTCCGCATTCAGCACAACCACGTCGGCGGGGCGCCGGGTCAGAAGCTCGATCAACCCCGAGCCGTCGGCCGCTTCACCGACAACGAGAATTCCCAGCTCGGTGGTGAACAGGGCGATCAGGCCTTGCCGGAGGAGTTTTCGTTCGTCGGCGAGGACCAGTCTGATTTCCGAGAGATGGGTCGGTTGAGTGCCGAGTGATCGCATAGACATATCCACAAGTCGATTGTTCGGCCCAATATAGCACAGACCGACCGGGAGCGAAAGGACTTCTCGCCGCGGCGCCGGGTCGTCTTGACAAATCAGCGGTCACCCGGTATCATTGAGCGACGAATCAACAATTTCGACAACCGCGCCCGACTGTTCCGCGCCGGCTGAAAGACTGGAGGGTATGAGAATGACAGGCGGGAATTCCAATCCGTACCAGCTTGCCCAGGAGCAGGTTGACCGCATCTCCCGTTCCCTCACGCTCGATGACGCCGTCCGCGAATTGATTCGCCGTCCCCTCCGAGAATATACCTTCGTCATTCCGGTGCGGGTCGAAAACGGCCCGAGCATGGTCTTTGAAGGTTTTCGCGTGCAGCACAACGACGCCCGCGGACCGGGGAAGGGGGGCATTCGCTTCCATCCCCAGGAGACGCTTGACGGTGTTCGGGCACGGGCGATGTGGAACACGTGGCGGTGCGCCGTGGTCGAGATTCCGCTGGGCGGCTCGATGGGCGGCGTGGTCTGCGATCCGCACACGATCAGCTCCGACGTTCAGGAAAAGATCTGCCGTGGCTGGGTTCGCCAGATGTCGCGCGCGACCGGCCCCGATTTCGATATTCCCGAGCCGGATGTCATGACCAACCCCCAGCACATGCTCTGGATGCTGGATGAATTCGAGGCGATTCACCACGGGCGCTTCCCCGGCTTTATCACCGGCAAGCCGGTGAGTCTGGGCGGATCGCTCGGACGGATGGAGGCGGCTGGCTACGGCATGATTTACATGCTGCGGGAGGCGCTCAAGGAACTCGGCCTGAAACTGAACGGGACCACCGCCGCGATTCAGGGTTTCGGCAATGTGGCGCGCCACGCGGTCAGCCTGTTCACCGAACTGGGCGGCACGGTCCTGGCGGTGTCCTGTCTCGATCAACAGGAGCAGCAGCCGTGCACGTTCCGCAAGAAGGACGGTGTGGTATACCACGAGCTGACGAGCATCTCCGATCCGTTTGGCGGTATCAATAAAGAGCGCGCCATGGAGCTCGGCTACGAGGTGCTCCCGGGCGATGCCTGGCTACAGGAGCCGGTCGACAGCCTGCTCCCCGCCGCGTTCGAGTATCAGATTTCCGGCAACAACGTCAACGATGTCAGCGAGACGGTGCGGGTCGTGGTCGAGGGGGCCGACAGCCCGATCACCCCGAACGCCGAACGGATCCTGATCGATCGCAATGTCGTCGTCATCCCCGACTTTGTCGCGAGCGCCGGGGGCATTATCTGCAGCTACTTCGAGCAGGTCCAGAGCAACGCCAACCATTACTGGTCGCGCGACGAGGTGCTGGGGCAGCTCGATGTCAAGATGACCGACGCCTACCGGGCGGTGAAAGCGGCGGCCGGCCACGAGTCGGGCAGCATGCGCGACGCCGCGCTGAGTATCGGCATCGCCCGGGTTGCCCAGGCCTGCAGCGACCGAGGCTGGGTCTAGCCGCCGAGGCAAAACGCGGGAAGGATCATGAACCGGGACAGGATATCAGTCTCACTTGACCGCATCCCGGAGTTCGACCGGGACTTCTTCGGATCACATCAAATTGTCAGCAGAATCGGTGACGGCGGCCTCGGCGGAAAAGCGACCGGGCTGGCCTTTGTCGGCGACGTGCTGACCGAGCGGTTCGGCGGGCGCACTGATGATGCGATCCGGGTCGGCATTCCGCGCATGGCTGTGCTCACCACCGAAGTGTTCGAACGATTCATCGACAAGAACAAGCTGCGCCGGCTCGATGTCGACAATCTCAGCGATGACGACATCGCCCACGCATTCCAGCAGGCGGAACTCCCCGCCGAGATAGTCGGTGACCTTCACGCTCTGATCGCCTCGGTACACACGCCGCTGGCAGTGCGGTCGTCGAGCCTCCTCGAGGACGCCCTGCAGGGGCCGTTGGCCGGGGTGTACGCCACCAAGATGATCCCGAACCACGATTTTGATGTCGGCGTGCGGTTCCGACGGCTGACCGAGGCGATCAAGCTGGTGTTCGCCTCGACCTGGCTCAGCGGCGCGCGGCGCTACCTGAAACGTATCGGTCTGCCCCGGGATGACGAGCGGATGGCGGTGATCATTCAGGAAATAGTCGGTCGCAAGTTCGGCCGTCGCTACTACCCGCACCTCTCGGGTGTGGCGCGCTCGTGCAGCTTTTATCCGATCGGCCCGGCGAAACCGTCCCAGGGGGTCGTGTACCTTGCGCTCGGGCTGGGGAAACAGATTGTCGACGGTGGTCTCTCGTGGCAGTACTCACCTGCCTTTCCGCGACTGAGTCCGCCGGTTGCGTCGCCGCGGGAACTGCTCGATTTTACCCAGACCGAGTTCTGGGCGGTGACGCTGGAACGTCCCGCCGAGTACGATCCGCTTCGCGAAACCGAATATATGGTCCAGTGCAGCCTGGGCGACGCCGAAAGCGATGACAGCCTGACCCATCTCGTGTCGACCTACCGCCCTCAGGATGACCGGATGATGTCCGGGATCGGTTACGCCGGTCCGAGGTGCCTGACGTTTGCCCCGTTGCTGCAGGATCGGCTTCTTCCGCTGAACGATTTCATTCTCGAATTGATGCAGGTCTGCCAGGAGCGATTCGGGGGAGATGTCGAGATCGAGTTCGCCATGACGCTCGGCGAAGATTCGCCCGAGCCGGCCTCGTTGAACCTGCTCCAGGTGCGTCCGATGACCGTGTCTGCCGAGGCGGTCGAAATCGACGATGGTGATCTCAGCAGCGATCGGGTGCTGGTGGCATCGGAGCGCGTGCTCGGCAACGGCGTACTTGAAGGCCTTACGGATATCGTCTACGTCCGCCCGGATACCTTTGAATCGAAATTCACGCCGGTTATCGCCCGGGAGCTGGCGGCGATCGATCGTGAGATGGCGGTGCAGGAGCGGCGTTATCTGCTGGCCGGTTTCGGCCGGTGGGGCAGTTCCGATCAGTGGCTGGGGATTCCGGTGCGGTGGGACGAGGTCTCCAACGCTGCGGTCATTATCGAGTCGACCCGGCCCGGGATGGATGTCGAGTTGAGCCAGGGGTCACATTTTTTTCACAACCTTGCCGCTTTTCACATATCTTATTTCATGGTACGACACGACGGTGAACACAGCATCAACTGGGGTTGGCTGGACAGTCAACCCCCGGTTTCCGAGACGAATTACGTGCGGCATGTCCGCTCCGAGGCCCCTCTCACGGTCAGGGTGGATGGTCGGACCGGACGGGGAGTGATCCTGACATGAACGAACCCAAAAGCTCGATCGATAAGCTCGTCGCCTCGCTGCAGGAGCGGGCGAAAGAACTGAACTGCCTCTACCGGGTCGAGGAGATCCTGCGCGATCTCGACAAGCCGTATGATGCGCTATTTGTCGATGTCATCCGCGCGATTCCGCCGGGGTGGCAGTACCCCGATATCTGTCAGGCGAAGGTCGTGTTCGAGAACAAGGAATACAAGTCGCCTAATTTCGTCGAGTCGGAGTGGGTGCAGAGCGCCGATATCGTCGTGGCCGACCAGGTGGTCGGCACGATCAGCGTCTACTACTCGGAGGAGATGCCGCCGGAGGATGACGGGCCGTTCCTGAAAGAAGAGACGAAACTCATCAGCACGATCGCCGAGCGGCTCGGCCATCGCATCATGCACCGCCGGATGCGGCAGGTGATATCGGAACTCAACGGCAGTATCGCCGCGCAGGGCGCCCCGGGCGGTGAATGGCGCGCCGTGGTCAAGATGCTCAAGCAGACCGACCTCAGCCTCATGCAGCGGGTCTCCCGGCGGATGCTCAACCATCTCTGCTGGAGCGGTATCGCCGAGGCGGAGCGGCTGATGCTCAGTCTCAGCTCGCAGGGGCAGGAAGAGGCCGAGGGCGGCTCCGACTGGAACCGGCCGATCCATCGGCGCGAACTCGACGTGTCGGCCGATCTCAGCCTCGCCGTGTTCAAGATCGCCGCCGACCATCTCGGTGATGACGAAACGCTCAAGCTGGTGCAGCGCTGGATCTACGAAGACCGGCTCAGTTCGCTTGTCCAGATTCTCAATCGCAACCTGCCGCTCGCGGAGGTCGCCGACGCGATCCGTCGCTACCACCATCTCGCGACCGATGAATCGGAGGTCTTTTCGCCCAACCGCGAGGGGATTCACGTTTCGCTCATTCGACGGTTCCTCTCCGACCAGCTCGATTATATTCGTATCGCGCGCGGGTTCGTCGAGATCGATGACTTCTATCACCTTCTCGAGCAACTCATTTTCACATCGGGAAGTCAGGGCCGTCTGGGCGGCAAGTCGGCCGGTCTGTACCTTGCCCAGCTTATCCTGAAGAAGAAGTCGGCGGACAAGGACATACTTGCGAGTGTCAAGGTGCCCAAGACGTGGTATATCACGTCCGATGTCCAGCTCCATTTCATGCACCACAACAATTTCGATGATGTCATCGAGCAGCGGTACAAGGGTATCGCGCAGGTGCGGTTCGAATACCCCCATGTCGAGCAGACGTTCAAGAGCGCCCGTTTCCCGGCGGATATCGAGAAGGGCCTCTCGGTCGTGCTCGACGATCTGGGGCAGCGACCGCTTATCGTCCGCAGCTCCAGCCTTCTGGAGGACCGACCCGAAGCCGCTTTCTCCGGCAAGTACAAGAGCCTCTTCCTGGCGAACCGCGGCAGCAAGCGGAAGCGTCTCGAGGCGCAGATGGATGCGATCGCCGAGGTGTACGC
>CAYPYM010000038.1:0-11371 GCA_964414435.1 uncultured Ignavibacteriales bacterium
AAGGCACTCAGATTCCGCCGCCTCGAGAGCGAAAACCGCCTGCTTCGGGGGCAGCTCGACGGGCGACCGATCCTCGACCGGATTATAGGCGTGTCGCGGCCCTTTCGCCGGTTGATGGCGACGGTCGACAAGATTGCACCGACTGATGCAACCGTGTTGATCACGGGCGAGTCCGGCACCGGCAAGGAGGTGATCGCACGCGCGATTCACCTCAAGAGCCGGCGGGCCGACAACGATTTTGTCGTCGTGAACTGCGCCGCGATTCCGACCGAGCTGATCGAATCGGAGCTGTTCGGCCATGTCAGGGGAGCGTTCACCGGCGCGGTGCGAGATAAGCGCGGCAAATTCGATCTGGCCGACCGCGGCACGCTGCTGCTCGACGAGATCGGCGAGCTCAATATAGGACTCCAGGCAAAACTCCTTCGGGCGATTCAGGAGCGGGTGATCGAACCGGTCGGCTCCGAAAAGAAAATTGCGGTCGATGTCCGCCTTCTCGCGGCCACCAACGTCGACCTGAAGTCACGGGTGGACAGCGGCGCGTTCCGCGAGGACCTGTACTACCGCCTCAACGTCATTCCCCTGCACGTCCCCGGTCTGCGCGAGCGGCGCGACGATATCCCGATCCTCGTGAAGGAATTCCTGCGCACGTTCGGCAAGGGCGACCAACTCTCGGTGGCACCCGATCTCATGGAGCGGCTGATGCAGCATACCTGGCCGGGCAACGTGCGCGAGCTGGAAAACCTGGTTGAACGAATGGTGATCCTGCGGAAGTCCGATGTTCTGGGGGTGAACGATCTCCCCGACGACTTCGGGAGCGGCGCGGCACCCTCGGGGAATGGAAGCGAGGCCGCCCCGGAGACAGGCGACCTCACATTTCACGAGGCGGAGAAGAAGATCATCCTCGACGCGCTGAACCGCTACCGATGGAATCGGTCCGAGGCGGCGCGGCACCTCAACATCCCGCGTCACGTGCTTGTCTACCGAATGAAGAAGTACGATCTATCCGAGAGTTAGGCCACGCCCGAAAATGTGGCTACTCGGTTCTCTCCGCACCTCACGGCGCCTCGGGACACGGCGGGGGTGGCGGTCCCTCTTTGAAGATGTAAGCCACCAGATAAGTCAAATCGGCGATATTCATCGACCCGTTCACGGGGATGCCGTCGACATTGCTTTCGTCATCGCACGGCGGCCGGGCGCCGCCGCTCGTGAACAGGTACCTCACGGCGGCGGTGATGTCGGCGATATCAACCGCCGGTCCGGGACCGGTCGATCCGTCGACATTACCCCGGTTCTCACAGCAGGCGACCGCCATCAAGCCGGCCCGAGTGCGCGGCGAGTACGACACAACCGGCCCGGTAAAGAGCGGGACGTACGAATTGTATCCGGTGAATATGACCGTGTCCTGTTTGTCGGAGGGAGCGTTCCACGCCACCGTGAAGCAGAGCTTGAGAACGTCACCTTCCCCCGGCGGCAGGTCCGGCGAGGTACCGGCCGCCGAGGATATGAGCTTCACCGTGTAACGTCGGTTGTTGCTGTCCGAGTTGATTCGATGCTGATATTCGAAGTAATCGGTACGACAGCCCACGGTCGAAAAGGAATCGAACGTGAGACCGAGGTTGCCGTAGATCTGAAACGGGACGACTATCTGCGTCAGGCCGGTGGCGTTTCTGGCCCGCACCGGAAGGATCATGGTGGTGTTCTTCCGTCCGACCGTATCGGGCGCAACGAGTGAGTCGGCCAGCGCGACCACGTAGGCCGGACGGGAGGCGCTGAGCGTGCCGCCGCCGGTGTCGACAGTCAGAAAGACATCGAACGTTCCCCCGATCGTGTACGAGTGCAGGGGTGAGGCGCCGTTGTCAGTGCCGCCGTCGCCGAAACTCCAGTCGTAAGAGGTCACCGGGAAGCGACAGGCAGAAATGAACTGCACATCGAGCGGGGCCCAGCCGACGGTTGTGTCGGCGCCGAAGGCCACCAGTTGAAACGGGTACGCACCCGGCCCGCCGTAGGCGCCGAGGTCACAGGTCAGGGCTCCCCGCGACGGCCAGCGTGCTGTCGACGGGTTGTCGGGATCCGGCTGTTCCTCGAATAAAACGCCCGGATTGCCGGCGTCGATAGCGGGCGAACCGTCGGGCAGATAGAAGAATTCGCCGAAGAGCAGCGGGTCGACATCGGTGATGTTCGTCCCGATCGAGAGGCCGCCCTCGATATTGCAGTAGCTCGCGGTCATGCTGCCGGTATTGGCCACCTGTGGGCCGGGGTTGCCGGTATTGCCCCGGATGATGTTGTTGGTGAGAGTCATCGTGGCCGACCAGTTGTAAACACCACCGCCGTTCCTGAGCGAAGAGTTGTTGACGATCGTGTTGTTCTCAATCAGCGCGGTCGGCCCGGAACCGTATTTCCAGATGCCCGAGCCGCCGTAATCCTGCCCGCCGGTGTTGTACGCGATGACGTTGTTGCGGATCACGGCGCCGGTGTAGTTGAGCACGATCCCGGCGCCGTAGCGGCCCCGGTTGCGGGTGATGACGTTGTTCAGGATGTGCGGATTGCCGTCGCCGGTGCGAATTGCTCCGCCGCCCGCACTGGTGAGGCCGGAACCGAGGGTGACTGCCTCGTTGTCGTTGATGTAGTTGAAGCGGATAGTCGGCGATGTCCCCGCGCAGAGAATCCCACCGCCTTCACGATATTCACCGGCGCCATGTTCGTCGGTCCAGGTCGTGCCTTTCCCGCCGGTCAGCGTGAATCCCTGGAGGACGGCCGTACTGTCCTCGACGGTGCGAAAGAGGACGCACGAGGCGGTGTCGGGGTTGGTCGGCTGGCTGCCGTTGATGATCGTACCGAAGATGTACTGCGGGTCTCGGTCGGACATGAAGTAACTCGTCACGACGATCCGGTGGCCGCGGAAATTGATGTTCTCGTAGTACGTGCCGGGCGCCACGAGAACGGTGTCGCCGTTGCTGCTGGCGTTGATCCCGGCCTGGATCGTCGGCTGGTCGGCCGGTACGTTGATGATGGTTGCGGTCACCGGCGCCGACAGGGTCAGCGCGACCGCGATGGCGGTGATGGTGAGATGCATGGGGAGTCGGTAGTTCAGACGCATTTGGGCCCTCCTCCTGACGCCTGTTTTTGGACGCAGGGAATCTGATAGAAGGTTGGTTATAACTGGTTCTGAGAGTGTGTCGAGGAGGACGGGCGAAACCTTACAGAAAAAAACGGACCGGACAAAAAAGACAACGTGGATTACAGAAGGACGGGAGAAATCAGTCGTGCGACTCGCCGAGCTGGCGCCGCAGCCGCTCGCGAGCGTCGTCGGAGAGCCGGTGCCGCGGCTGGTCGGCCCCGGCCGGCTCTTCGCCCCGGCGCCGAACGACCTGATCAACCAGCCGAATCTGCTCGCCGTACCGCGTGCACCAGTCGCAGGTGTACAGGTGAAGTCGGAGCCAAATCCGGTCACGCAGTGAAAGCTTGTGGTCTATCGATTCGGACAACTGGTGGGTGATCGCGTCGCAGGGCGGCACGAAGTGCAGAAGCCAGTTGACGAGCAGTCGCTTGATCGGGTTCATTTGTTCTCACCTCTGGTGGGTGCGGCATCACCGCCGAACCAATTGAGTTCAAGACAGCGGCGCAGTTGACGGCGGGTCCGATGCAGCATTACCCACAAGTTGGTCGGCGTAATCTGCAATTCCTTACAGATTTCATCGGTCCCCAGACCCTCCATCTCATACAGCGTGAAACAGGCCGCCAGTCGGACCGGCAGGGCCTCCAGGCAGCGGTCGAGAACACGCTGGAACTCCTTCTGGCGCAATAGGTTTTCCGGATCTGCCGACCAGTGCCCGGGCACCCGCTCGGGGTGCCAGTCGCCCGAGCGGCGTCCGCCGTGGACGAAAACATTCTCCTGTTCGGCCGGCAGGGGGCGGTCCGGTTCGCCGGCCCGGTCGCGGAATAGCCGGCGAAGATGATCGACAATCTTGTGTCTCAGAATGCCGACCAGCCAGGTGCGCTCGCTCGACGCCCCCTGAAACGAATCACGTGACCGGAGCGCGGCGACAAACGTCTCCTGTACGGCGTCCTCGGCGGCCGACTGGTCGCGGAGCCGCGAGTAGGCGTAATTGTAGAGGTAGTCGCCGTAGGTGTCGAGCCATACGGCGGGGTCCAGACGGCCGGTCTTTTTGTCCGATTCCGCTTCGCTCACGAGCGTGATGGTTCCTGTCATTGCGTAGGTCGTTGCCCCTCGAATCGCGTCCACCCGGCGCTAGTGACAATACGCATGGAGGCAACCAATGAGCAAGTGATTTCCAGTATCATCGGGACGGATAACCATCACCGCTCCGAAGCATTTTCCTTTGGATAATCGTGGATGTTGTACGTTATTATTATTGTAGGTACACGCCGACCTTCACGCCAGGGATCGACAGATGACATCGCAGAGATTGTAGGTCTATACTAAGCGGAGGGATAATACCATGTCAAGACGGACGGGAATCGCACTCTTTTGCTGCCTCCTGACTGCCATCGCACTCAGTACGCCGGTATTCGGCCGGGAACTGGTGCCGGCAGGAGAGCGGTCCGATGCCGGCCGCCGGCTCGGATTGGCCGCTCCGGCCTTTTGCATTGCGGCGCACCGGGTCAACAAACTGACTATCGCGATGGCCAATAACGGCACATTCGGCAACGGGTTCTACCCGGAAGCCCCGATCGACTTTTTCACCGGACAGCCGGTCCCGAGCTGCGAGTTTCCGGCGGGCTCAGACACGAGGTACCTCTTCGGCGGTGCGCTCTGGGTCGGAGCGGTGGTCAACGGCGACACGCTGGTGTCGACCGGCGCCGATGGGTGGGTCCATATCCGGGAGTTTTTCCCCGATGAGGCGCCGGCGGGAAACATGATTCGGCGCTCGACACTGGATCCGAACTCGCCGGAATATCCCGGAGCGATCTCACAGGAGGACTTGATCGCCACCTGCGCCGACACCTTCGTGGCACTCGCCGACAGCGATCCCTGGACCGGCCAACCGCACCGCCCGCTGTATCTGGAGGTCACTCGTTCGAGCTACGCGTGGTCATATCCCTACGCTGAGAACTTCGTCATTATGCACTACCAGATCAAGAACATCGGCACGGAACCCCTGCACGACGCCGTTGTGGGGTTGTACGTGGATGCCGACGTTTACGCGACCACCGTTCCGGAGGGATTCACCGACGATGTCAGCGGCTTTGTGCAAAGTGCCGAGGTCCAGTACGGCCAGTGTTCGTTTAGCGAGCCGCAGAATCTCGCCTGGATAGCCGACAATGATGGCGATCTCTCCCTGCCGTCGAATGAGCGGGTGCCGAATGTAACCGGCACGGTTCCGCTGGCCTTTCCGACTCTCGAATTCGGCGCCAACTACAACTGGTGGGTGTCCAACGGCTATGCTGAGCTTGACTTCGGGCCGAGACGGCGCGGCACAGTCTCCGACCCGTTCCGCGATTTCGGTACCGGCGGGACCGGCACGCCGATGGGTGACGCCAACAAATACTACATACTCAGGCACCGGGAGGTTGACTACGACCAGGTGTTTACCGCTACGATTGGTCCGTCCGATTCGGTCTGGCTGGCGCCTCCGGCGAACATTGCTACTGACGTTGCCGATGGATACGACACGCGTTACCTCCTGTCCCTGGGACCGATCGATATCGGCCCCGGCCAGTCGTTGCCGGCGACCTTTGCCTATGTCGCCGGTCGGAACTTCCATGTCGATCCAAACAACGCGAGTCAGAATCTACCCAACAACCCGCAGGCGTACGAAGACAACCTGAACTTCGGCGATCTCCTGAACAACGCCCGGTGGGCCCGCTGGATCTACGACAATCCGGGAGTCGATACCGACAGCGACGGGTATGCCGGGGAGTTCCACGTTTGTGACGGCGACACGATCTACTACACCGGCGACTACTTTCCGGATTACCGGGCGGCCAGCGCACCACCGGCTCCGCCGACGTGGGTGAGCCCGATCATCGGCGGCCTGCACGTGCGTTGGAACGGGCTAGTGAGTGAGGAAACGCCGGATGTCTTCACCCACGTGAAGGACTTTGAAGGATATCGCGTCTACTTCACGCCTATGGGTTCCGGTGGCGGCTATGCGTTGATCGACTCGTGGGACCGGCAGGACTGGTACAAGTATGTCTGGGACGACCTTCACAGCCGCTGGCAGCCGGACCGCCGGCTGGCGCCGTACACCCGGCAGGAGTTGCAGTGCATCTACGGCACGCCGCCCAATCCCTGCTGGGACAGCACGTTTGATCCCGACGCCTATCCCGAGACGCATCCGCTGGTGCATCTCGATACGATCATGTATTTCGAACCGGTCGATCTGAACCATTCCGAGTTCGGTGTGCAGACCAAAATCATGAAAACGTATCCCGATCAGCCGTATCCGTCGAGCCTTAATCCGTCGCAGGCGGATCCGTCGGAACTGACTCCCGACGGGTACTTCAAGTATTTTGAATACCAGCTCGACATTCCGAACCTCCTTCCCCGTGAGGAATACTGCGTCAAGGTCACGGCCTTTGATTTCGGCGCCCAGGCGACCGGAATACCGCCGCTGGAGTCGAAGGCTGATCCCCACTGTGCCTCGCCGGCGACCGGCGGGCCGACCCCGACCTACGAGTGGATCAACGTATACTGCGATGAGCCGCTGCTGAACTGGAATCCGCTTCGCCCGGGGGCTGTTATAGAAGCGTTTGATCCGGACGGCGTCCTGTGCGGTCGTGACTCGGTTCGGGCCGACGGCGCGTACGGGTTCATGCCGATCTACCGTGACGATCCCTATTCCGAGATCGACGAAGGCGCCGAGCCGGGCGATACGATCACGTTCCGGGTCAACGGGCAGGAAGTCCGAACCGGGACGCCCGTCGTCTGGACCTCCAACGGAGCTTCCTTCGAAGTCTGCCGTTTCTTCGCGTGCCAGACAATGCATCTGAAGGCCGGCTGGAATCTCGTCTCGTGGAACCGGCAGCTGTTTTTCGATATCGACGAGTTGATGGTTCTTCTGGCGGATTGCGATGTCGATGTCATCCTCGGTTTCAACCACGGCGCCCTGACCTACGATCCGCAGCTGCCGGAATTCTCGACGCTCGACTTCCTCGACTATTTCCACGGTTACTGGATCAAGGTCGGTTCCGACTGCGATGTCGATCTGTGCGGGCCGCCGATTCCGCTCGACCAGACCATCCCGATCTCAACCGGATGGAACCTCGTGAGCTACTGGCCCGAGCAGCAACTCCCGATCGAAGTCGCCTTCATGTCAATGTACCACGACCTTCAGGTGGCGCTCGGCTTCGACGGTGCCGGTCTGGTGCACCTTCCGGGTGATCCGGTTCATTCGACCCTCACCGCGCTCGATCCGGGTCACGGCTACTGGGTGAAGTCCTTTGTCGATAACGCCCTTGCCTACCCGGGTTACGGCGGTCCGCTGCCGACCGCGTCAATCGCGTCGAAACCGGCGGCGAGCGGCATTACTGCCTCGCGCGACTGGATGTCGATATACGGCGCCGGGCTGACGCTCGACGGCCGGCCGCTGGCCGAGGGCACGGTGATCGAGGCGTACTCGAGCACCGGCACCATCTGTGGCTCAGGCACGTATGCCGACGGTGTGCTCAAATTCACACCGGTTTACGGCCGCGACGCTCAGGTCGACGAATCGAAGACGTACCCGACGGCGGGTGACAACGTGCAGCTTCGTATCGACGGTCAGCCGGTCTCACCGGCTCTGACGTTCGAGGGCAACGGCGCCCGTGTCCAGATCAACACCCTGACCTCGGGCACCGACCTGCCGACCAGTTTCAAGCTTGGCCAGAACTACCCCAACCCGTTCAACCCGACCACCGAAATCAGCTTTGATCTGCCCGCGACGGCCCAGGTCAGGCTGGAGGTGTTCAACGTGATGGGTCAGCGGGTATCGGTGCTGGTTGATGAGAGGCTGGAAGCCGGCTCGCATACGGTGACGTTCGACGGCGACCGGCTGGCGAGCGGCATCTATCTGTATCGCATTCAGGCCGGTTCCTTCACGGAGAGCCGCAAGATGCTCCTCCTGAAATAATCGCCGCCTTACCAGTTCCTGATTTTTCAGAAACCGCCCCTGACACGGGGCGGTTTCCTTTTGTGCCGGTGCGGCTAACCGAATCCTAACGCAAACTTTATTGTTTGCTTACAGGGTAAGGCGTCTTAGCTTTCGACGGAAGGTTTCCGTCACAAGCTAAGGGAGACCTGCAATGGCTAAGGAATCGATACTTGTAATCGAAGACGAACAGGACATCCAGGAGTTGATCCGGTACAACTTGTCCAAAGAGGGTTACCGGGTGGCCCTGGCCGGAAGCGGGGAAGACGGACTGTCGCAGGCGCGGCGGGAGGGACCGGAGATTGTCCTGCTTGACCTGATGCTCCCCGGGATCGACGGCCTCGAAGTCTGCCGTCAGCTCAAGGCCGATCAGTCGACCCGCCAGACCCCGATCATCATGCTCACCGCCAAGGGCGAGGAAAGCGATATCGTGACCGGGCTCGAGCTCGGCGCCGATGACTACGTCACCAAACCGTTCAGTCCGAAAGTACTGGTTGCGCGGATTCGGGCCGTGTTGCGCCGCCGCGAGGCCGAGACGGTCGATTCCGATGCCCGTCTCGCGATCCACGACCTCATTATCGATCCGGGCCGTCACGAGGTGCTGGTCGACGGCGATCCGGTGACGCTCACTCATACTGAATTCCAGATCCTGCACCTGCTCGCGCGCCGGCCCGGCTGGGTCTACACTCGCTACCAGATCGTCAATCAGGTGCGCGGCGACGACGCGATCGTGACCGACCGTTCGGTCGATGTGCAGATTGTCGGATTGCGCAAGAAGCTCGGCGACGCCGGCTCGTATATCGAGACAGTGCGCGGGGTAGGATACCGATTCAAGGAAAAATAGATGCGAACGAAACGAATGTTGTGGCGGCTGTATCCGTCATATCTGCTGGTCATAGTCCTGGCTCTCATCCCGGTTACGTGGTACGCCACGCTTTCGCTTCGCAAGCATTCGATCGCGCAATCGGCCCGCGACCTCGAGGTCCGCGCGCGCCTGCTGGTCCCCGTTATCGGACCGCTTCTGCCGTCGGCCGACGAGCCGGCGATCGACTCCCTCTGTGTATCGCTCGGCGACAGGGCCGACATGCGCATCACCGTCATCCTCCCCGGCGGCAAAGTCCTCGGCGACACCGAGCGCGATCCGGAATCGATGGAGCGTCATGATTTCCGTCCGGAAATTGTCGAGGCGCTCGACGGCCGGGTCGGCCAGGCGACGCGCTTCAGCAACACCCTCCAGCGGAATCTGCTGTATGTCGCGCTTCCGGTAACGGCCGATAACGAGATCATCGGGATTATCCGAGTATCACTGCCGATCGCCACTCTGAAGCAGGAACTGAGCGGCCTCACCCGGTCGGTGATCGTCGCCGGCCTGATTGTCGCTTTCCTCGCCGCACTGGTCAGCCTCTGGATCTCGCGCAGCATCACCCGTCCGCTCGATGAGCTCCGGGCGGGTGCCGATCGGTTTGCCCGCGGCGAGCTGAACTACACGCTGTCCGTCTCGCCGCACGAAGAAATCGGCGGACTGGCCCGTGCCATGAATCAGATGGCGGCGCAACTGCACGACCGTATCTGGACCGTCGTTCGCCAGCGCAACGAGCAGGAAGCTATCCTCACCGCGATGGTCGAGGGCGTTATCGCGGTCGATCTGAACGAAAACGTGCTCAATCTCAACCGGGCGGCCTCGAATCTGTTCGGGGTGAAGCCGGAGGATGCCCGTGGTCGGGCGATTCAGGAAGTCGTGCGCAACACCGAGCTGAACCGGCTGGTGTCCGAAGCGCTGTCATCCGAAACTCCGGTCGAGGGAACGATCGAGCTGACCGGCAATGTCGACCGCCAGCTGCAGGTGCACGGCACCACGCTTCGCGATGAAGCCGGGCGTCCGAGCGGCGCCGTGATCGTGCTCAACGATATCACCCGGCTGCGCAAGCTCGAAAACGTGCGCCGCGAGTTTGTCGCCAATGTCTCGCACGAACTCCGCACCCCGATCACGTCGATCAAGGGATTTCTCGAGACGCTCCTTGACGGCGCGCTCGAGAGCAAAGACGATACGCTCCGTTTCGTCAATATCATGCTCCGCCACGCCAATCAGCTCAACGCGATTATCGAGGACCTGCTGGCCCTGTCGCGAATCGAGCAGGGGGAAGGCGAGGGACTGGAACTGACCTCGCAGTCGGTGGTGCGTTCGCTGCGCAACGCCGCCCAGACCTGCTCGGTGCAAGCGGCGGAAAAGAGTATCCGGGTCGTGGTGGAGAACGGCGAAGAGATAATCGCCCGGATCAATCCCAACCTGTTCGAACAGGCCGTGGTCAACCTGCTCAACAACGCCATCACCTACAGTCCGACCGGCAGCGTGGTCCGGATCGGCGCCCGCGCCGGCGAGAACGGGATCGATGTCTACGTCTCCGACGACGGTCCGGGCATCGAGGAGCGCCATCTCGACCGTCTCTTCGAACGCTTTTACCGGGTGGACAAAGCCCGCAGCCGCGAGGGAGGCGGGACGGGCCTCGGCCTGGCGATCGTCAAGCATATCGCGCTCGCCCACGGCGGTACGGTCGGGGTGGAGAGCTCGGTCGGCGAGGGCAGCACGTTCTTCATCCATCTCCCCGCTGTCGATTCAAACCCCTGACCTCCGTGGAATACGCCTGATCGTCGTTGCGAGCCTTCCCCGAGTGGTCGAGGGGGAGGCAAAGCTTCCTCCGGCCGCATCCCCATGTGAACAAAATCACGTCTAATTAACTCGCTCCTAACATTCTCCTAACACCGTCTCGGTTTTGTGTGGCATCGCTAACAGACAGCCGGCGAACGTCACGGTTCGCCAACGGAAACGAAAAAAACCTGAGTTGCCGTAATTACATCAGAGATTGTGGAGTGAAAAAGGAATGAAGAAACTGGTTATGGCCTTGCTGACCACCGCGCTGGTGGCGAGTACCGCCTCGGCGGCGGATTGGACCGACAACGTCAAGGTCAATGGCGACCTGCGTTATCGCCACGAAGTCCTGAAGGAACAGGACGCGAATGCCCGAAACCGTCAGCGTATCCGCGCCCGGATCGGGCTCGATGCCAAGGTTTCGGAATACGCCGATATCTCTATCCGGCTTGCCAGCGGATCGACCGATCCGATTTCCACCAACCAGACCCTGACTGACGGTTTCAGCACGAAAGGTATTAATCTCGATCGGGCCTTCATGAAACTGCATCACCCGGACTACCCCGCCTTCACCCTGCTCGCCGGAAAGATGGCGACCCCGTTCTACATGCCCGGCTCGTCGCACCTGATCTGG
>CAYPYM010000039.1:0-6833 GCA_964414435.1 uncultured Ignavibacteriales bacterium
AAGCGGATTGTCCTGTACGACACCATCCTGAAGAACTTCACCGACAAAGAAATCCTGTTCGTGCTGGGCCACGAGATGGGGCACTATGTCCATGACGATGTCTGGAAGGGGCTGGGAGTCGCGATGCTGCTTCTGCTCTTCGCGCTCTGGCTGACCGACAAAACGATCCGCCCGCTGATCCGCCGGTTCCACGCCCGGTTCAAGTTCGACAACCTCGGAGATATCGCCTCACTGCCGCTGGTGTTGATCCTCCTGACGGTGATCCAGTTCGTTTTCCAGCCGATCCCGAACGCGTACAGCCGCCATATCGAGCACGAGGCGGACAAATACGGCATGGACATCAGCGGGGTGAGCGGCGAGACGGCGGCGATCGCGTTCGACAAGATGTCGGTCTACAACCTGTCCGATCCGGACCCGAGTCCGATAATCGAGTTCTGGTTTTACGATCACCCGGCGCTGAAGAAGCGGATGGCGTTCGTGCGGAGTTATCATCCGAGCGAGGCGGCGAAAGCATCCGCCGGACCGGCAGCAAGTAATCAGTAACATCACTCCGGGGCGGCTGAAACGGCCGCCCCGTTTTCGTATCCGGCCTGTCCCGGCGCCGATTTCCCCCGGAAACAAAACCCCCTGACCGGATGTTTAAGAATCCAGAAGATTAATAGACAGCCAACGTTGTCTCTTCCAACCGCCGCCCATCTCCTCGCCAGAAGAGAACACATATCCGGACGGTCGACCCGGTTCGACGGTTTCAGGGGTAAACTCGATGCGTAGATCAATATTCCGGCAGATCGCAGTCCTGACCTTTCTATCGCTGGCCACGCTGTTGTTGCTGCCGCATGTCGCCACCGCCCAGTATTTCGGGCGGAACAAGGTTCAGTACGAGAGTTTTCATTTCAAGGTCCTGAATACACCCCATATTGAGATCTACTACTATCCCGAGACGAAGGAGGCCGCCGAGGACATGGCCCGCATGGCCGAGCGATGGTATTCCCGCTACCACCAGATTTTCGATTTCGATCTCGAACCGGGCCAGCCGATTATCCTCTACGCCAACCCGGCCGATTTTCAGCAGACCAACATTATCCAGGGATTGATCAGTCAGGGAACCGGGGGTGTTACCGAGGGTCTCCGCAACCGGGTGGTTCTGCCGCTGACCGGGTCGTACGCCGAGAACAACCACGTGCTCGGCCACGAACTGGTCCACGCTTTCCAGTACGGCATTCTCAAGAGCCGGTCGGGCGGGCTCAAAGCAGCGGGACGCATGCCGCTCTGGTTTATCGAGGGGATGGCGGAGTATCTGTCGCTCGGGCGCGACGATCCCCTCACGGCGATGTGGCTGCGCGACGCCCTGCTTCACGACAAGCTGCCGACGCTCAAGAAGCTGTCGACCGACCCGAACTATTTCCCCTATCGCTGGGGGCAGGCGTTCTGGGGGTATGTGACCGGCCGCTGGGGCGACGACGAGGTGAATTCGCTTTTCCACGATATGGCCCGGATGGGCTGGGAGAAGGCGATCGACTCCGGCCTCGGCATACCGCACGATTCGCTCTCGGCGCAGTGGAAGCAGGAGATCACCAACCGCTTCGAGCCGCTCATGAAAGGCAAGACATCGCCCGATTCGCTGGGCGAGGCGGCCCTGACCGACAAGACCGAATTCAACCTGTCACCGTCGGTTTCGCCCGACGGCCGCTACGTGGCGTTTATCGGGCGCAACAATCCGTTCACGCTCGACTTGCTGCTGGCCGATCTCACGACCGGGAAAGTGATACACAAGCTGGTCAGCTCGAATACCGACGCTCACTTCGACGCGCTCGATTTTATCGATGCCGCCGGGGCGTGGTCGCCCGACGGGGGGCAGTTTGCGTTTGTCGTCTTCAAGGACGGCAACAACGCGATAGCGATTATGGATATGGACAAGCGCGAGATCAAACGGACGATCAAGCTGGACAGTGTCGACGCCATCTCGCAGATCGCGTGGTCGCCCGACGGCACGACGCTGGCGGTTTCCGGCTCCTGGGGCGGGATCAGCGATCTCTATCTGTACAATTTCAAGACGAGGAAGCAGAAGCGACTGACCGATGATCGCTACGCCGATTTCCAGCCGACCTGGTCGCCCGACGGCCGCACGATCGCGTGGGTGACCGACCGCGGGGTCGGGACCAGTTTTGATTCGCTGACGTTCCGTCCGCTGCAACTCGGTCTCTACGATGTCGCGACCGGCGGGATTCGCCTGATTGCGCTGTCCGATTCGGCCAAGCATATCGATCCGCAGTACTCGCCCGACGGCAACAGTTTGTACTTCGTGTCCGATCCGGACGGTTTCCCGAATGTCTACCGCTATTCGTTCGAGAGTGATTCGTTTTTCAAGGTGACCGATGTCGCCACCGGGGTGAGCGGTCTGACCGGGCAATCGCCGGCGCTCTCGGTGGCGGCGAAGACGGGCCGGATGGTCATGACGGTGTTCACCAAGGCGGAGTACCAGCTTCGGAAGCTGGAGCCGTCGGAAACGGCCGGGCAGCCGTTCGTGAACAACCCCGAGGCGTACGCCGGCGGGGCGGAGATCCCCGCGCCGAACGAATCGACAACCGTGACCGAATACCTGGCCAATGCGACCGGGGGACTGCCCGCCAACGCGGTCGATTCGATCACCGGCTATCACCCGTCGCTCGGGCTGATCTTCGCCGGCGGCGGAGCCGGGGTCGGGGTGTCGACCGATCGCTACGGTTCGGCGGTCGGCGGCGGGGCGTCGTTCGTGTTCAGCGATCTGCTCGGCAACCGCTGGCTCGGAATCACGGCCCAGATCAACGGCAGCTTCAAGGATGCCGGCGGGGAAGTGTTTTACCAGAATGTGAGCCACCGCTTCAACTGGTCACTCGCGGGAGGGCATATCCCGTATCTGTCGGTGTACTACGCCGCCGGATATGACTCCGCGCTGGTCAACGGCACCCCGGCGCAAGTGTTCAAGGAGCAGTTGATTTACGAACGGACCTATTTCGACCAGGTGACGCTGGGGGCGCAGTATCCGCTGTCGACCAACCGACGGTTCGAGGTCGGCCTCGGGCTGGCCCACGTATACTACAACATCGAGGCGGATCAGGCGGTCTGGTACGGCAACTACCTGCTCGACCAGAGCACCCAGAGTCTGCCGACACCGTCGGGGATCATGCTCGCCCAGACCGACCTGGCGTATGTGGGTGATTACTCGCTGTTTGGATTCACCTCGCCGGTAAAGGGCACACGCTACCGGCTGGAGGTACAGCCGAATATCGGCACGATCCGGTATATGTCCATACTGGCCGATTTCCGCCATTACCAGTTTATCCGGCCGTTTACGCTGGCGTTCCGGGCGATGCACTACGGCCGGTATCTCAAGGACGCCGACAACGATCGGCTGTCGCCGCTCTATCTCGGCTACGAGACGCTCGTACGCGGCTACACCGCCGGATCGTTGACCAACGCCGAGTTGCAGGTGGTCAACGGCCGGGTGCCCGAATACGACCGGCTGCTCGGTTCGCGGCTGGCCGTGGTCAATGCCGAGGTGCGCTTCCCGCTGTTCGGTACGACCGACTACGGGCTGGTCGATTTCGCCTATCTGCCGACTGAGCTGGTGGCGTTTTTCGACGGCGGTGTGGCGTGGTACGCCAATGATCCGCCGAAGTTGAAGTGGGCGACCAATTCGACCGAGCGTATCCCTGTCTTTTCGGCCGGTGTGGCGGTTCGGGTGAATGTGCTCGGGGCGCTCGTGGGGCAGGTGTACATGGCGTTTCCGTTCCAGCGGCCGCAGAAGACGACGCAGTTCGGCTTCGTGATCGCGCCCGGCTGGTAAGGGCCTACGGGGCCGCCCTACGGGCTTTGGTCCAATCCTTGATCGTCAGCAATAGAGGATGCTTTTAGAACTCCCACTCGCGGACTTTCGCGCGAATGCGGGCGTTCTGGACTTTGGTAAGAACCCACGTTACGAGCAGGACGGAAGCGAGAAAGATGAGCCAGCCGAGATAGCCGCCGTAGCCGATCTCACCGACAACACCGATCGGAATGCCCATCACAATCCACGCCACCAGCATCGTAATGAAGCTCTCGGCGGAGAAGCCGCCGTAGGCTTTCTCGGTCGCAAACGGCGCCCGGACGCCGGCGATATTGAGGACGGTCAGGCCGAGTCCGGCCAGCGCGGCGACAAAGACGGCGTGCATGAAACCGTGCAGCACGCTGTGAAACAGCCAGGCGTACACCACCGCGAGGAAGAGACTGATCGGGCCGAGCACGATCATCAGCACGATTCGTTTCCCGGCCAGCACCAGGTTGGTTCGGTTGACCGGCAGGGCGTGGAAGACCCAGGCCGCCCGCCAGGTCTTGCTCTGGATCATCGCCACGTGGGCCATGAACGGGGTCATCACGGCGATGAGGCCCAGCATCGCACCGCCGCCGCCGGTATCGATATTGTGCGGCCGGACCGCGGCGAGCGGGTCAATGACCGCCATTCCTCTTACCGAACCGTACACGATGGCGAAAATAGTGATCGGCACGATCCAGAGCACCTGCAGCCGGAAGGCGTTGTCGAATTTAAACTGGGCCCAGGTGAGCCGGGCGACCGCGCGGGTCTCGGGCGAGGTGAGTTTGTTCCACAGACGGCGCAGCGATGGGGGGACCGCACGCACCCGGATGTTCCCGCTGTCGATTGATCCGGTGAGCGAATGGGCGTACGAGAGCGAGAGATACGACAGCGCGAATCGCGCGAGGGCGAACAGAAACACGAAACCGCCCAATCCGATCAGGGCGGAGGTCCAGTCAAAACCGTCGGCAACCAGATGCACCGGCGTGGCGAACCAGTAGGTCGGCAGGGCGGCCATCCACGATTCGCGGGTGACATCCAATCCGCTGAGCACATCCCGCAGTTTGCTCGGAAGAATATAGAAACCGGCGTAGAGGATCAGGATGAGTCCAACCTGAAGGTAGCTCATCATCCGTTCCATCCGCCGTCGATTGACCGAGCGCAGCGCCAGCGTGAAGAGAACCATCATGAGCACAGTGGCGAATACGCTCACCAGCCAGAAGTGTACGATTACCACCGGCAGGGCGAAAATCGATTTTGACGCCACCACGGCGAAGATCGATGGCGCGATTGACACCGATCCGGCCAGCAACGTGACGTAGATCAGCAGGTGGACCAGTTTGGCGGCGTAGAACGTCTTCGACGATACCGGGTGGGGTGCGATGACGAAATAGTCATCGGGGGAGATCAGTATCTGGCTGAATTCGATCAGCACCTGGATGCCGACCAGCACAAGGGCACCGATACCGCCGATCACGAGACCATCGAAAAGGCTCGGCAGGATCAGGAAACTCACCCCGATCAAAATCGAGAAGATGAGGTTGATGCCGAGCACGACCAGGAGCGGGGAGAGCCGCCCCCTGGTGGAGCGGAGAGCCTCAAACGGATTGCTCGCCCCGCGCCAGTCGATCTTGAGATTGGTGCGGACCAGCAGGCGCACCTGTGCGCGGTCGATTGTCTGCTGCTCAGCCATCGGTGCGCCCCGACTCGCTGTCGGTCCGTTTGATGATATCGATCAGCTCGCGCGCCTGAGCGTCGGTGTCGACGCCTCCTGTCAGTTCGTTGAAAGCGCGGTCGAGGCTCGAGTGTCCGGTCTTGTGAATGATTTCGTCGGGAGTACCGGACACGAGCGCCTTGCCGTTGTGGATAATCAGGATGCGATCGACCAGCCGCTCGACCACTTCAAGGATATGCGAGCAGAAGATAACGGTCTTGCCCTTTTTGACTTCCTCGCGCAGCAGCTCTTTGAACATGAGCACGGCACTGGCGTCGAGCCCCGAGAAGGGTTCGTCGAGAATGATCAGGTCGGGATCGTGAAGGAGGGCGGAAACTATTAAGATGCGCTGTTTCATGCCCTTGGAGTAATCACGAAGCAGTTTCGAGGAGACGTGGCCCAGATCGACGACACCGAGAAGGCGCTTTATCTTGACCCGCATTTCTTCGGGATCGAGGTGGTGGAGCTGGCCGACGAATTCGAGGTATTCGCTGCCGGTGAGACTTTCGTAGAGCGCGCAGTTCTCCGGCACATAGCCGATGTGTGCTTTGTAGCTGTTATCGTTAGATTGATCGATCAGGTTGTCCTCGAAGTAGATGCGGCCGCTGTCGGGCTTGAGCATGCCGAGGATCATCTTGATCGAGGTGGTTTTGCCGGCGCCGTTGGGGCCGAGCAGGGCAAAGATCTCACCGCTTCGCGTTTCAAACGAGAGACCGTCGACCGCCCGAACGGAGCCGAATGAGCGCGAGACATCGTCAAGACGGACCATATGTTTTCTCCGAATCTGGATTTTTCGAAAGTACGCTCGGCGGGGCGGCATTATTCAAATCCGGCCGAAATGGGACTATTCCTATCAAATTTTCCCGCCGGGTGGCACTGGTTCCTTATAAAACGGGGTAAAACGCTTGCTTTCAAGGCTTTTTTCCTTGACGAAATCGGTCAGGGGGACTACCTTGGAGCTAGGTCAGGGTGATCCCGAAATCGCATCTTGCACGCTGTAATCCGGGATACCGAGGACGACCTGACCGGGACAATTTTTAGGTAAGCAGGGAGTAACTATGGACGATTGTTCACGCCTCGTCATCTGAACACGCAGGGCGGACGGCAGAGTAGCCAGATATCCTACCTTTGATTTGGTCTGTTTTCCGCGGTACTGTTTGACGGCATCCATCGGCCGGTTATTCCTACAATCGCACTCCAATCACAGCGGGGAGTATTTTGATGAAATGCAGGTCAGTTGCAGGGCTTGGTCTGGTGGCATTGGTCATTGCGGTTCTGGCGTCCGGGGTA
>CAYPYM010000039.1:6843-11314 GCA_964414435.1 uncultured Ignavibacteriales bacterium
GACGGCGCAGGATCGCGATCCACTCGATCCGACAGCGGCATTCTATTATCCGTACACGAACAATCCTCCGGGGCCGCCGCCGAACTACAATCTGGTCGATTCCACCTATTTCCAGGGGGTGCCGGCTCTTCCCGATCCGTTGACCAACAATGTCGGCGGGTACTACATCTGGAACGACACCGCCGCCGGCAAATGGAATATCGCCAATTTCAATTTTACGCGCGGTAACTCGCGGTCGCAGTTCCACGGCTGTATTCTCGTGCTGATGGATCAGGACCCGCAGCCGGGCGTGAATTTCTGGGCGCAGGGTTTCGAGCTTACCCCTGATTTGTACCAGAACGATCGCTGGGGCTGGGTCAAGTGGCCCGATTCGATTTACCCCGGCCTTTATGAAATATGGTGGGATTATACCCTCGACTACTCCAAGCCGAACGACACCGGCGATTTCCGCGATACGATGGCTGTGGTTGTATCCGGGTGCGCGGTCGATTTCAACCTCTGGACCTCCGGCGTGGCGGCCGGCGTCTCGTTTGAACCGGACAATATCTATGTCGGCGACGACAAGACCCCGATGGATCAGATTCCGGGATTCACCGATACCTATGCCGGCGTGACCGACCAATATCAGGTCGGTAACGGGGTCAACGACCCGAACCTGACCCGTTTTACGGCCAAGAACCTCCCCGGCGCGACCTACAACAAGGACGGCCTGATCACGACCGGGACAACCTACGGCGATCGTTACGCCGGAAGCTGGGCGTACGAGGGCAACGGCATACAGTTCTCGACGCTGTTCTGCCCGCCGGTCGACCCGCCCAATTTCCTCACGCCGCCCTCGACCGATACCCTGCTGTTGTGCAGCTCCGAGACGATTTATGATACGATTGTCGCGACCGATCCGAATCCGTACGATATCCTGCAAATCGTACAGCTCTCCGGGTCCGGTTCGCTGAGCTATACGCCGTCGACCACCCCCGCGACCGGTTACTACTCTTTCACGCCGACCTTCGATGGCCTCTACACGGCGGTGTTCGAGGTGACCGATCAAAACGGCGACGCCGATACGCTCACGCTGAATTACTCCGTTATCTTCAATACCGCGCCGGTGGTTACGCTCCCGGCCGATACGAGCATCTTCTCCTGCGGGCCGATTGACCTGTGCGTCCCGCTTTCGATTGTCGATGCCGACTGCGATGTGACTTCGGTCGTGACCGATCCGGCCGGCTATGTCGGCACCGCGAGCAGCTTCGACCAGGTCGGCCGCCTGACCGAACTGGGCGGCACCGTGGTGCAGGTGGGCGGCGGAGCGCCGGGAACGGTGCTGACCGACGCGTCCGACTTTGTCCCGCCGGTCAACTCTCAGTCGGGGGTTGATGTCACGTTGCCGAATTTCGCTTTCGCCTCAACCGTGGTCGATTACGGCTCGTTCCCCAACGGGATTCAGCCCGGCAACTCGGCCGATCATCTGCTCGACGCCCCGACCGATCTTACCTTCACCACCCCCGGCGTGGGCGGTCCTGACGGCGGTGACGGCGACGGTTCGGTCGCTTTCGGCGCCGGCAATTATTGTGTGCTCGGTTTTGGTTCGCCGATCACGACCTGCAGCGGTTCCAACACCGACGTGTTCATCTTCACCAACACCGACGGCGGCGGGACGGCCGAATTTCAGTTCCGCCGGAACGGCACGACCGTCTACACCCTCAACCAGGCGTTGCCGAGCGGCGCCGCCGGTTCGGGCATGGGCGGTGTGACGCTCGACCTGCCCGACGGTATCGAGTTCAACCAGCTGTGTATCGCCTGCGTCAGCGGCATTCTCGAGATCGATGCGGTGGGTGCCCGCACGGCGCCGTCGCCCAGTTCAACCGATCTCTGCTTCACCGCCGATACGACCGGGATTTATGCTATCAGCGCCACGGCGACCGATGCCTGCGGCAATATCGGCAGTGATGTCATGTACGTCACCTTCACGCGCAATTCGGCGCCGGTCGCCGATGCCGGCGCGGACTTCGCCGTCGCGCAGTGCTCACCCGGCCAGATCTGTTTTGGTGTCTCGTTCAGCGATGTCGACAACAACCTCGCGCTCACCGAGATGACCAGCGGTCTCGGCACGTTCGGCGGCAACCAGATTTGCTTCACGCCGCCCGGCGCCGGGACGTTTACGTTTATCATCCATGCGGTGGATTCGTGCGGCCTGCAGGATTACGACACGGTCAGCGTGACCGTCACCCAGAATCATGCGCCGGTGGCCACCGACGCCGATACGATCGACGTCTTCCAGTGCCAGGCCGAGCAACTGTGCCACACCTTCACGGCCACCGACGCCGATGGCGGCCCGCTCACGTGGAGCCTGATTGCCGGTGTCGGTTCGATTTCCCCGACCGGTGAGTTCTGTTTCACTCCGACCATGTCCGGCATGTACGGTGCGGCGGTGGCGGTCAGCGATACCTGCGGCGCGGCCGATACGGTCTCGATTCACTACCTGGTGCAGCTCAACTCGGCCCCGGTGGCGACCGATCCGGGTGCGCCGGTCGATCTCGATCTGTGCGCCGCCCAGCAGGTCTGCTACACCTTCACGGCCAGTGATGTCAACGGCGGCACGCTGACATGGAGCAAGCTCTCCGGAGCGGGAACCCTGACTGCGGGCGGGCAGTGGTGTTTCGACGCCAATGCGACCGGCTCATACGGAATCACCGCGGTCGTCACCGATTCCTGCGGCGCGGCCGATACGCTCAGCCACTCCTATAACGTGACAATCAACTCCGCGCCGAGTATCGCATTCGGCGCCGATACCTCTCTCTCCCTCTGCACTCCTCAGGAGATTTGCCTGAGCTACGACGTGAGCGATCCGGATGGATTCGACGGTCTGGTGGAATCGATGGTTTCCGGCTACGGCGCCATCGACACCGCGGCCAATACGATCTGCTTCACGCCGACCTCGGCCGGCTCCTACATGTTTATCGCCGACGTCACCGACGGATGCGGCGCGACGGCCGCCGACACGATCAACGTGTCGGTTACGTTCGGTGCCTCGGCATCGATCACCTGCCCGGAGGGCCCGATCGGTGTCGCGTTGTGCAGCCCCGACATGGTCTGCCAGACGCTGGCGGTGAGTCCGGCCGGAGCAACCGTCACGACCTCGTTCGGTACCTACTCGGGCGGCGAGCTTTGTTTCCAGGCGGATACGAGCGGCCAGTATGCGATCGACGTGATCGCGTCGATCGCGTGCGGAGCCGATACCTGTACGGTCGTCTTCAACGTCGCGATCGGCTCGGCGGCCTCGATCACCTGCCCTGCTCCCGACGATGTCTTCCTCTGCGGACCGGACCAGGTCTGCGTGCCGGTCGGCGTGATGGGACCGGGGGCGGTGGTGACGGTCAGCCCGATTGGCACGTTCAGCGGCGGTACGCTCTGTTTCGACGCCGACACGGCCGGGCATTATGAAATCCAGATTATCGCCGAAACGTCGTGCGGGGCCGATACCTGCACGGTCGTTCGCGACGTAACGTTTAATTCCGCGCCGGTTGCGGTCGATCCGACCTCGCCGGTCGACACGTTCCTCTGCGTTGCCGACCAGATCTGCTACCAGTTCGCGGCGAGCGATGCTGACGGTGGTGCGCTGACGTGGAGCCGCTTGAGCGGCAACGGCAGTGTCAGCGGGAGCGGCCTGTGGTGCTTCGCCGCCAACGCCGCCGGAAGCTACGGCGTAACGGCGGTCGTGACCGACGCCTGCGGCGCCGCCGACACCGTATCACTGACCTACAACGTGGCGCTCAACGGCGCGCCGGCGCTCGCGCTGGGCAACGATACGACGTTGTTCCAGTGTCTCTCCGGTCTGGTCTGCTGGCCGTATACCCTGACCGACCCGAACGACAATATTGCCACGGTTCAGATTCTCGACGGCGATGCGAGCGGCAGCATCAACATGGGATCGTCGCAGCTCTGCTTCAATCCGGGCGGAGCGGGCGTGTACCGCTTCATAGTGCAGGCGACCGACTCGTGCGGCCGGTATGATATCGACACGATCAACTTCACGATCACGGTCAACGCCGCTCCGGTCGTGGATGCCGGCGCGGACCAGATCCAGTTCGCTTGCGAGCCGGCGCCGTTGTGTATCCCGGTAAGCATCACCGACCCCGACAACAACGTGGCGAGCTCGACCCTGATATCGGGCCCGGGCAGCTTTGACGGTTCGCAGATCTGTTTCACGCCGACCGTAAGCGGCGACTACACCTTTATCGTCGAAGCGACCGATGTCTGCGGACTCAGCGACCGCGATACGGTCACGGTGAACTACACTCTCAACAGCCCGCCGACGGCCGACGCCGGGGCCGATCAGAATGTCTTCCTCTGCCAGTCCGAGCCGATCTGCTGGCCGGCCGGGTGCAGCGACCCGAACAACGATGTCGTGTCGTGCAGTCTGATCGAAGGACCGGGGACCTACGACGGCTCCCAGATCTGTTTCACGCCGACC
>CAYPYM010000040.1:0-11293 GCA_964414435.1 uncultured Ignavibacteriales bacterium
TACATCTGTCTTGAGGGCATCTACGCTACCGATATCGAGGGTCAGCCCACCGTCTCGCAGGTCTGCGGCGTGGGCGACTTCACCAATGTCCGCATCGACTCCGGCAGCGTCTGCTTCATGCCGGACACGTTCGGGGTCTACACCTTCTGCTACGAGGCTACCGACGGCTGCAACACGACCGTGGATTCGTTCCACGTCACCGTCAACGAGAAGCCCGACTGCGAGGTGTGCGTCCGGATGAGCATCGACGGCGGCAACTGCACGCCGGTCGGGGTCAACAAGCAGGTGACGCTGCATATCGAGACGAATCAGGAAGTGGCCGGCTTCGACCTCCTCCTGTCGTTCGACCGCACCGTGCTGAGCTTCAACTGGGTGAATATCGACAACTCAGCGATCGGCGACTGGGAGTACTTCACCTACCGCCTCGACGATGTCACCTGCGGCTCGGGCTGTTCCGATCGGTTCCTCCGCCTGATCGGCATCGCCGATGTCAACAACGGCACGCCGCATCCGCCGGAAGACGCCTATACACCGAACGGACTGTTCGCGACAATCGAGTTCTATGTCGCCAACGACCAGAACCTCGGCGACCAGTTCCTGCCGATCACCTTCTACTGGTTCGACTGCGGCGACAACATCTTCTCCGACCGGCTCGGTAACTCCTACATCGATCTCCGGATCCAGGGGCCGGAGGGGAATGTCATCTGGGATGAGCAGGACGACGCCACCTATCCCGAGAGCAACCGCTTCTCCGGCGTCGGGGCGCCCGACAACTGCCTCAATCCCGATCCGACCAAGCCGTCCTCGGTCCGCTGTGTCATCTTCCAGAACGGCGGTATCTGGGTCTGCCATCCGGATTCGCTCGACGACCGCGGCGATATCAACCTGAACAATATCCCGTACGAGGTCGGCGATGCGGTGGTGTTCTCGAACTACTTCATCTACGGTCTCAGTGCGTTCACGATCAACCCGATCGGCCAGACGGCCGCGAGTGATGTCAACGCCGACGGCATCACCCTGTCGGTGGCCGACCTCGTCTACCTGATCCGCGTGATCGTCGGCGACGCCGATCCGCTGCCGCGTCTCAACCCGTACCCGATTCCGGCGACCGTCGTCCAGGAGGTCGAGAACGGCCAAACGACCGTATCGACCAAGACCTCGGCGGAAATCGGCGCCGCCTATCTCGTATACCAGTTGAGCGACGGCACCAGTATCACCGGCGTACGGGCCGGCACCGACGCGCAGAATATGGATCTGATGTGGAACGCCGACGGCAACGAACTGCGGATACTGCTCTATGATATGGGCTCGGAATCCGTGCCGAGCGGTGAGCATCAGCTCCTGCATATCGACGCTACCGGCGATCTGAAACTGGTCAAGACCGAGCTGGTCGACTACCAGGGCCGCACCTACAGCGTCGCAACCGGTGGAACATTGCCGACGAAGTTCGTGCTCCAACAGAACTACCCGAACCCGTTCAACCCGTCGACGACGATCAGCTTCGCGCTGCCACACGTGAGCGACTGGTCGCTCCAGGTGTACAACGTCAACGGCTCACTGGTCCGCGAATTCAGCGGCAAGGCCGACGCCGGCACGATCAGTGTCGAGTGGGACGGCAACGCCACCGGCGGCCAGCAGGTCGCCTCGGGCGTGTACTTCTATCGCCTCCAGGCCGGCGAATTCACCGATACGAAGAAGATGATTCTATTGAAATAGTACAAAGATCCCCCCTCTCTTATCTTTCCTCTGATGCGCCCGAGAGTAGTGCCCTCCGGGCGCTTCTTTTTGGGGAAAACTACTTGTGGTAATCGGTGCCGTGGAGAATGGAGAAGCCGCGATAAAGTTGTTCGAGCAGCACCAGCCGCACGAGCTGATGCGAGAAGGTGAGCGGGGAAAGGGAGAGGCGGTCGTGGGCGCGATCAAGCACGGCCGGATCAAGTCCGTACGGCCCGCCGATTACAAAACAAATCTCGCCGCCGGCAACCACCTGCAGGTGTTCGAGCATCGCTGCGAACTCACGGCTGTCGAGGGTGCGGCCGCTGTCGACCAGCGCGATCGTGTGACGCTGCCCGATCTCCTTGAGAAGAAGCTCGCCCTCGAGCCGCTTGATTTCGTCGGGGGAGAGTGAGGCCGATTTCGCCGGTGAGTTCAGCACCCGCCACCCGATGCGACACCAGCGCCCGAGCAGCTTCTCGAAATGCGCCGCGCCGTCGCTGACCCAGCGATCCTTATCCTTGCCGATAGCGATGATCGTGATTTTAAGCAAGGGGCACGACCCTGACGATACAGTGCCGTCGCCGGGGACCGTCGAATTCACAGAAGTAGATGCCCTGCCAGGTGCCCAGCACGAGACGCCCGTTTTCGATCAGCACCTGCTCCGAGGAGCCGACCAGCGACGTCTTGATATGCGCATCGGAGTTTCCCTCGCCGTGGTGGAATCCGTCCGACTGCGGAATCTCCTTGTTCAGTTTGTAGAGGATATCGCGAACAACATCCGGATCGGCGTTTTCGTTGATCGTGACCGCCGCCGTGGTGTGGGGGACGAAACAGATCACCATACCCGACGCGACCCCCGCCTTGTCCACCGCTTCCTGCACGAGGCGGGTGACATCGATCATCTCCTCGCGCTCGTGCGTCTTGACCTCGAACTCATGCATCGGCAAACAGCGCCTCCGCGTATTTGGCGGCGTCGAACCGCTGGATATCGTCGATCCCTTCGCCCAGGCCGATGAAATCCACCGGCACGCCCAGCTCCTGCGCGACTGCGATCATCACGCCGCCCTTGGCGGTGCCGTCGAGCTTGGTGATGATTATGCCGTCGCAGCCGACCGCCTCGGTAAACACTTTCACCTGCGAGACGGCATTCTGGCCGGTGGAGCCGTCGAGTATGAGCCGGGTGTAGATCTTCGCGTCGGGGAGCGCCTTGACGATCACCCGGCGGATTTTTTTCAACTCTTCCATCAGATTCGCCTTCGTGTGCAGCCGCCCGGCCGTGTCGACCAGCAGCAGGTCGGCGCCGCGCGCCTGGGCGGCCTTGGCGGCATCAAACGCCACCGCCGCCGGATCGGACCCTTCCTGCGACTTGACGATAGCGACCTTGCTGCGCTCGGCCCAGATTGCGAGCTGGTCGATGGCGGCGGCCCGGAACGTATCGCACGCGGCGATATTCACTTTGCGCCCCTCACGGGCGAAATAAGTCGCGAGCTTGCCGATCGTCGTCGTCTTGCCGACACCGTTGACCCCGACCACGAGCCAGACCACCGGACGGGGATCGCTGTCGTTGAACAGGGGAGAGTCGGAGCGGCCGAGGATCGAGGTGATCTCTTCCCGGAGGACGCCGACCACCTGCTCGCCCTCGGTCAGGCGCTCTTCGCGCGCTCTCGTCTTGATTCGTTCGATAAGATGGGTGGTGGCGGCCACGCCGACATCCGATTCGATCAGGATCTCTTCGATCTCGTCGAGCAGGTCGTCATCGATTTTCCGCCGGAGCACCACCTGGGCGATCTGCCCGACGATGCGATCCTTGGTTTTCGAGAGCGACTGCTTGAGCTTCTCAAAGGCACCGAATATCGCCATCGAACTAGTTCTCGCCGTCGCGGTCGGGCTGGGTGGTGATAATCGGCGTCATCCGCTCTTGGATCGCCGGCGGCAGGTCACCGATATCGCTTCCGTCGTTGCCGTTGTCGACCCCGACCGGCTGCGCCTCGACATCGCCTTGCTCGGCCGCCTCTTCAACCGGTGCGGCGACCGTATCGGTGCCGACATCGCCCGATTCCTCCTCGGTGAAGCGCACCGCGACGAGCTGCGAGATGCCCGGCTGGCTCATCGTGACACCGTAGAGGTTGTGGGCCGCCTCCATCGTGATCTTGTTGTGCGTGATGATGATGAACTGCGTCTGCTCCGAGAAGGTATCGATGATCTTCAGGAAGCGGCGGCAGTTGGCGTCGTCGAGCGGCGCGTCGATCTCGTCGAGGATGCAGAACGGCGACGGCTTCACCATATAGAGCGAGAAAAGGAGCGAAATCGCCGTGAGCGCCCGCTCGCCGCCGGACATCATGGTGATCGACAGCAGCTTCTTGCCGCGCGGGCGGGCGATGATATCGATATCGGATTCGAGTGGATCGTTCGGATCGATCAGGCTGATATCGGCCTCGCCGCCGCTGAACAGCTCGACAAAGAGTTTCTTGAAGTTCTCGCGCACCTTGTCGAATGTCTCGTGGAAGAGCTGCCGGGCGGTCTGGTTGATCTTCGTGATCGTCGTCTGGAGATCGTTGCGCGCGGTCGTGAGATCTTCGAGCTGTTCGCCGAGGAATTTCTCGCGCTCGCTGGCCGCTTTGTATTCTTCGAGCGCCAGCAGGTTCACGGCGCCGAACTTCTTGAGCTTCTCTTTCTGATCGACCAGTCGATCGTACGCCTGCTGATCATCGAGATTTTCATCCGGCTTGGACGCTTCGACCTCGGCGATATCGACCTCGTAGTCCTCACGGAGCCGTTCGGTGATCGTGCGGATCTCCGATTCGAGCGTGTTGAGTCGCATCTCGCGCTCATGCTTTTTGTTCGAGAGCGCTTCGCGGTCGATCCGGAGCTGCTTGAGTTCCTTCTCCTTGACCGAGAGGCGTTCCATAATCTCCGACTGCGATTCACGCAGCCGCGCCTGGCGGGCGGTCACCTCGGAACGCTCCTCGAACGTCCGCTTCAGTTCCATCTCGAGCTGATTGGTGCGTTCGGCGGCCGTCTCGATATCGGTTCTCGCCTGCTGGATCTCGCGCGCCTTGTCGTCGATCGTGCGCACGATCTCTTCGCGCAGCTCCTTGATGTGGGTCAGCTTGCTTTCGGTCTGCTCGACCCGGCTGCGGGCCTCGACGACATTGACCTGGAGCCGCGAAACCTGCTCCAGCGCGCGGGACGCGGCCGATTCGAATTCACCGAGCCGCTCAGTCATTTCGGTCATATTGAAAACGAGACTCTGCTTTTCATCGGCGAGTTTGTTGTAGTCGAGCCCGAGCGAATACTGGCGATGATGAATTTTCTCAATCTTCTGGTAGACCGCCTGTTTCTCGCGCTCCAGGCGCGCCAGTTCGGCCTGAACGGTACGCGTCTGGTATTCGCACTCCGAGAGTTCCTTCCGCGCCGCGGCCAGCGATTCGGCCAAGTCCTCGAGCTTGCCCGAGAGCGATCCCGACTCGGCCCTCGCCGCCGCGATCTGGGCGGTCACCTCGTTCTTGCGCCGACGGGCGGTATCGTCCTGTTCCTTCAGCTCGGCGAACAACTGGTCCTGCTCGGCGACTTTCTCTTTGCGCCGGAAGAGCGGGAAGTTGTCGTCGGAGCCACCCGCGATCACGTTCTTGCCGTAGACGCGGCCGTCGGTCGAAACCGCCTGGAAACCGTAGGGGAGATGCTCCAGAAGGGCGTCCGGGTCGGTGCCCGCCTTGAAGATCGCCGTGCGCGACAGCACCGCCTGCATCAGGGGGCGAAGCCCCTCCGATGTGCTCACGAATGTGTCGAGCCAGCCGACAAAATTCTCGTGCTCGTCCAGTTCCGGGCGGCGGATCACCGGGTTGAGCGTGCCGCTATCGGGGACGAGGATGCCGATTCGTCCTTTCCCCTCCTCGCGAAGGTAGGCAATAATCTGCTCGGCGGTCGGTCGGCCCTGACAGATAAGGAATCCCGACATTTCGCCCAGCGCCGCCTCGGTGGCGATCTCAAGGCCTTCTTTCGGCACGAAGTTGTCGGCGACGGTCCCGACGATACCACTCCATCGTTCGCGCTCTTCCATCGCCGCGACCACGCCCGACTCGTACCCCTCGAACGAGACGATCATCTCCTCGAGCAAATGCTTGCGGGCCTGACAGGCTTCCATCGATGCCGCCAGGTTGGACAGTTCCACCGACAGTTCTTCGTTCTGCTCGACCAGACTCTCGAGCCGCTCGGACAGATCGGCCAGCGCCTTTTCCGACTGCTCTTTCTCTTCGGTGAGACGGTCGTGCTCGGCGCGGTGAATATCGAGTTCTTCGTTGATCGTACGCTGGCGAATCCGATTCTCTTCGATCTGCTTCTGCAGCTCCTCCGCCTGCGCCGTCAGCTCGCCGTCCTGTTCGCGGAGATTGTCTTCCTCGGCTTTCCCCGACGACAGCTTGCCCTCGAGTTCGATCAACTGCTTATTTTCCTGCTCGCGCGCCGTCCGGGCATCGAGCAGCCGACGGTCGGCCTCGCCCTGTATCTTCTCCGCCTCTTCGAGGCGCCGGGCCAGCGCATCCATCTCGCCTTTCTGGCGTTGGATCAGCGCCTCCGCCTCGGTCGTCTGTTCGGCGAGTACTTTCGAGCGTTCCCGCAGCGATACGATATCCGTTTCGTTGCGCTCAACCGTCGCGCGAGCATTGGATTTCTTCTCGAACAGGACCGAAATCTCTTTTTCCAGCGTGTGGGCGCGTTCGGTGACCGAATACACCTCGTTGCCGACTTCGGTCAGGTTGTGCTCGAGATCGATCTGTTCCTTGCGCTCTTCTTCGAGCGCGGCCGCGAGACCGTCGAGCCGGCCGTCACGATCGAGCAGGCCGTCGGCGAGACCGTCGAGTTCGGCCTTGAGCTCGCGCTTCTCGTTGATGACGCTCTTGATCCGTTTCGAACCGAGATACAGCTCCCACGCCTTGATTTCTTCGAGATACGTCTGGTAGCGTTCCGCCTTGCGGTACTGACGCTTGAGCGACCGCACCTGGGTCTGAACCTCGGCGAAGATATCTTTCAGGCGCAACAGGTCGTTCTGGGTCGCCTCGAGTTTGCGCAGGGCGGCCCGTTTGCGCTGTTTGTACTTGGTGATCCCGGCCGCTTCCTCGAACAGGAACCGGCGCTCCTCCGCCTTGTCGGAAATGACCGAATCGATCATGTCCTGCTGGATAACCGAGTAGGAGTGCGCCCCCATGCCGGTATCGTAGAACAGCTCCTGGATATCCTTCAGGCGGCAGGGCACCTTGTTGAGCAGGTACTCCGACTCGCCGCTGCGGAACAGCCGCCGCGTGATCTGGACCTCGGTGTATTCGGTGGGAAGAACGCCCCGATTGTTGACCAGGGTGAGCGTGACCTCGGCCATGCCGAGCGGTTTGACTTCGCTCGTGCCGTTGAAAATCACCTCTTCCATCTTGCTGCCGCGCAGGAGCGAGGTTTTTTGTTCGCCCAGCACCCAGCGGAGGGAATCGAGGATGTTCGTCTTGCCGCACCCGTTGGGCCCGACTACTGCCGTGATACCGTGCGAGAAATGTATGGTGGTTTTATTGGCGAAGGATTTGAATCCGAGGATGTCAAGTCTCTTTAGGTACACCGTGCCTCCGTTCAATTGTGGAGCCGACCGCCGGCGCCGGTTCTTCCGGCCGGCCGTCTTTCAGAATTCTGAGCGTCTCGATCAGAGAGCGGTAAATGTTGCGTTCGTCCCGAAGGTATCGGGTCTTGATCTCAAGATTGTAAAACGGCCGCCCGAGATGGTTCCCGCGGCCGATCCGGAGCGCCTCGGGATACTGCAGGAGGACGCTCGAAGTGAACTGCGACTGCTCGAGGTTCAGGTCGAGCACGATATCGAATTTGTAGTTGCGCAGGAATTCGATATAACTCCTTTTCGCCAGCCCGGCCCAGGTCATCTGGTCGGTCGACGGCGTCAGGACGTTAAATCCCTTGCGCGGGAAAATGTCGGCGATCTGAAGTCCCGGCATCGAGAGAAGCGTCACCGTCGCCGGCTTGAACAGGTCGCGGATATCGGGGAGAAACTGCTTGAGCAGGGTCAGTTCGCGCAGTTCGCCGGGAAGGCAGACGAGGATCTGCTTCGGCGTCCGCAGGGCATCCGGGAACTGGAACGTCGCCGATTCCATCCGGCGGCGGAGCTGGGTCAGCTTGACCTGCGCGAGAAACCGCTTAAAGCTCATCGGTACTTGTTCCGCTCGTGTCGGCCGATGTCCGTTCGACGGTCGTGGTCGACGGTGATGGGGTTGCCGGCCTCGGCCGTGCCGTCGACGGCGGGTTCGCATTTGCTGCTTTCAGCAGCGAATCGACATTGGCCTGCGTGATTTCAATTCGTGAATTGCGCCCCGTCTCGGGGTCGAGCGGACTTATCGGATGATGATTCAACTGAATATCAACCACCTTGGGGAGCGCAACGTACATTTCGATCCGGTATTTGGCGGCGGCATAATAAACCCGGCCCGGCACCATGTTGCGGAACACCGCCGTGTCGCCGTCCGCCAGCACCGTACCCCAGCTCTCGCCGCGCGGGGTGAGCACGAGCCGCAGCGAGTCGGGCGGTTGATAAGTCGGCGTGTTCCAGTTGTAGGTGGCGAAGGCGGGATTGGACGGGGCCGCAGCCGTCTCTTCGTTTTCGGCGGTCTTCGAGGGGAAGATATTGTAAACTCCGTACGCGCCGAGGAGGATCACCACGATGGCGCCGGCGATGCCGATCGCTTTCCAGTGCGTGCCCGATGGCGGCGCCTCGACCGGTTCCTCATCGATTTCCCCCAGTTCGGCTTCGGCCGCCTCATCGCTCGGGGCACCCTTGCGGCGCTGGCGGCGGGGGTCCTCGGCGTTCGCCGCGATGTCTTCTTTGATCGCCTCAATCGTCGCCGAATAGTCGATCCCGATCGCCTCGGCGTACGACTTGGCGAAGAGGCGGAAATAGACGTCAGACGGCACGGCATCCGTGTCGCCTTCCTCGACCGCCTTCAGGTTGGCTTCGGAAATGCGGAGGTTCTCGGCGATGACGCTGAGCTTTTTGCCCTGGCGTTCCCGTTCGAGCTTAAGCAGCTCTCCAATTTTGTTCTCTAACTCGCCCATTCGCAGTAAGTAAGTGGCTACATCCGTTTAGCGTTAAGGTCGCCGGCCAGCCGGTCCAGGAGTGTCCGGGGAAGCCCGACGACAGTATCTAAATTCCCCTCAATTCTGTCAACTAAAAATGCCCCCATCCCTTGTATACCATAGGCTCCCGCCTTGTCCATCGGCTCGCCGGTGGCGATATATTCCCGGATTTGCAACGGCGTCACCGGATTGAAAATAACCCCGGTCGTCTCGTAGTCGGCCGCGAGAATCCCGTCGCGATCGGCCAGCACCACCGACGTGCACACGACATGCTGCTCCCCGGCCAGGGTCGACAGGATGGCGAAGGCGTCGTCCTCGTCGGCCGGCTTTTCCAGCACCCGATCGCCGAGGACGACAATCGTGTCGCAGGTGATCGCGATCTGGTTGGGGGCGAGACGCGGCCGCACCCAGTGGGCTTTGTCTTCGGCCAGCCGCAGGGCATACGGGTAGGGCGACTCGCCGGGCTGCATTTTCTCCTCGACCTCGGGGACAATCTGGTCGAAGGTCAGCCCCAGTTCTTTCAGCAGCATCACCCGCCGCGGTGACCGCGAGGCGAGCACCAGCCGCCGCTCCCGAGCGAGCCGCTCAAGCTGCCGGTAGGTCGTGTTCGAGGATAATGGTGACAGGGCCATGGTTGGTAAACGTGACATCCATGTGAGCGCCGAACACACCGGTGGCAACAGTCAATCCGGAGCGTCGGACCAGTTCTACAAACAAGTCGTACAGTCGTTCCGCTTCGGTCGGCTCCATCGCGCCGTTGAACGACGGTCGTCGTCCCTTGCGGCAATCGGCGTAGAGCGTGAACTGCGAAACGATCATGATCTCCGCGCCGACATCGAGCGCGGACAGGTTCATCTTGCCGGCGTCGTCTTCGAAGATGCGCAGGTTGACGATCTTGTCGGCCAGCCAGGCGCCCGATTCCTCGGTGTCGCCGGCCACCGTACCGAACAGCAGCATCAGGCCGGGGCCGGTCGACGCATGCACGGCGTTGCCGATCCGCACCTCGCAGCCGGTCGTGCGCTGCAAAACGACTCTCACGACAAACTCCTCATAAAGGCGGAAATATAGGCCATTCGCGGCAAAAGACAACCGTTATCACGATATCAATTGAGCGACATCCAAAAAGCGCTTGCTCCCGAAGGGTCAACGGCGTTGATTAGTCGCATGGGGACAAGACTTTCTCTCGGAATCGACATCGGATCCGTCTCGGCAAAACTGGCGTTGCTCGAGGGTGAGTCCGTAGTCCGCACATCGTACCACCGCTTCCACGGCGGTCCGTTCGAAACGCTCCTGCGCGTACTCAACGACGAGTACGGCGACCTGGGAGGTCAATCCTTCCGGCTCGGCCACACCGGCATCGGCGGCAAGACCGCCCGCTCGGTCATCGGCGGCGCCTTCTACGGTGAAATCGCCGCGCTCGCCGCGGCCAATTTCCGTTTCCTGCCCCATGTACGCACCGCGATCGAAATGGGGGGAGAGGATTCCAAGCTGCTCATTCTTGATGGTCAGCGCAAGACGGTCGAAGACTTCGCCATGAACGCCCAGTGCGCCGCCGGCACCGGCTCGTTTCTCGACCAGCAGGCGGGACGGCTCAAGATATCCATCGAAGACGAATTCGGCGCGCTGGCGCTCAAGTCGAAAAAGCCGCCGCGGATCGCCGGACGGTGTTCCGTCTTCGCCAAGTCGGACATGATCCACCTGCAACAGATCGCCACCCCCGATTACGATATCGTGGCCGGGCTCTGCTTCGCGGTCGCCCGGAATTTCAAGAGCACAATCGCCCGCGGCAAGAAATTCAACCGCCCGATCGCCTTCGAAGGCGGCGTGGCGGCGAACCCCGGAATGATCCGCGCGTTTACCGAAATCCTCGGCCTCGAAGATGGTGAACTCATTGTTCCCGAACATTTTAAGGTTATGGGTGCGCTCGGCGCCGCGCTGCTGGCCGGGGCCGAGAATGAACCGGTCGACGCGTTCGATCCGGAACGGATTGCCGCCTATCTGGACTACCGCGAGGTCGCTCAGTCGGGGCGGCCGGCGCTCGTTTTCGGAGCCCCCGAGACCAAACACTATGACATTACCCGGGCCGACCGCCCGTCCGATATCGACGATCTCGATGTTTGCCTCGGCATCGATATCGGCTCGCTTTCCACCAACGTCGTGCTTATCGACAAAGACCACCGGGTAATTGCCCGACGGTATCTGATGACCGAAGGACGCCCGATCGAGGCGGTGCGGCGGGGTATCGAGGAGATCGGTTCCGAGGTCGGCAACCGCGTCAATGTCGTCGCGGTCGGTACGACCGGATCGGGGCGTTATCTCATCGGCGATTATGTCGGTGCCGACATGGTCCGCAACGAAATCACCGCCCAGGCAACCGCGGCGGTGAACATCGATCCCGAGGTTGACACGATTTTTGAAATCGGCGGTCAGGATTCCAAGTATATCTCAATTGACGACCGTG
>CAYPYM010000041.1:0-2162 GCA_964414435.1 uncultured Ignavibacteriales bacterium
CCAGGCGTTGTTGGCCGTGGTGATGTTGCTGAAGGTTATATTGTGGGCATCGCCGCACTGCATCCCGTTACCGCCGTTGTCGTGGGCGTAGACGTTGTTGACGGTAGTGTTGCTGGTGCCGAGCATGTCGACGCCGGTGCGGTAGATGTTGTAGATCTCGACGTCCTCGAGCAGGGCGCCGCCGACATCGGCGAACTTGACGCCGTAGCGCGGCAGCGAGTTGCCAGCCGTACTCCGCAGGGTGAAGCTCTGCAGGGTCACGTTGGCCGCCTCGACATAGATGGCCGAGTTGTTGTAGGCCAGCCCGGTGGCGTCGATGATCACCGTGGCGCGGTCTTCACCGATGATGCTGAGATCATCGAGGGTGATGTGCAGCGCCTCGTGATAGGTGCCGGCGGCGACATGGATCGTGCTGCCGGTGACCGCGTTCATCGCCGCGGTGATGGTCGAGAACGCCGTGTAGCCCCAGACGTAGTTGGTGCCGTGGGCGGCGTTGTAGTCATCAACCGAGGTCTGATCGACGAAATCGTCATCGACCACGACGTCGGAGATATCGTTGGTCGTGAAGTACAGCCCGGCCGTGCATTCACCGCCGATTTCGGGGTAATGACTGCCGCTGCTGTAGAGCCAGCCGCCGGATGCATCCTGGGTCGCCCCGAGGAAGTAGCCCATACGGTTCAGGGCGTCTTGATAGGTTGCCTGGTCGTAAGTCCCGAGCGTCATGGCGACATAGGCGGTGGACTGCCAGTCTTCGTCGTCGGGGTTGGCACCGTAGCAGTAGCTGATCCCGCCGTGGCCGTACTGGCTGTCGAGCAGGCGCTGGATGAGGTCGGGGATCTCGGCGGTGTGCGAGCCGGACGCCGAAAAGGCATCGATCAGCCCGCTCACGCCGAGGGTGTACCACCAGAAATTCGCATCCGAATAGGTCGGGTCGAAACCGGCGTCGGCGACGACATCAAAGTAACCCGGATTCGAATTGTAGGAATCCTGCCACATGACTTCCGCGATATCGTCGGCATCGACATCGTACGTGCCGCCGAAGCGGTTATACAACATCTGTGCGTCGACCGCCCAGATGCCGAGATCCCAGGCGATGATGCCGTTGCCGTAGCCCTGGCCGTTGCGGGCGTCGCGAATGTATTCGGCCAACCCCGCGGCCGAGCCGTAAGCGGCGATGCGGCCATCGTATTTGGCCTTGGCGGCGTCGGAATACACCGTGGTCGGCGTGACCACTGAGCTGTAGAGGTCGTTAAAGAGCATGAGGAATTTGAGATCGGCGCCCGAGCGAATTACACCGGCGCCAACCGCCACCGCATGATCGGCGGCGTCCTGCATGGCCGTGAAATAACCGGCGTTGCCCGTCTCCAGATAGGCGTAGTAAAGGCCCATCGCGGTGGCGCCGTAAATATTGGTCGGGCTGGCCGCCGTGGAGTGGTGGAACGGTGCCGGGGGAGAGGTCAGTGCCCAGTCCCAGCCGCCGTCATCGGGATCGTCCGGGGTCTCATCGACACCGGTGGTACCGTTGCCGGCGTTGTCGTCCGTGATATCGGCCTGCATGGCCTGGAGATAGTCGGCGCCGGCCGCAAGGGCGGCGTCGAAGTTGACCGGATCACCCAGATCCAGAGTCGCCGTCGGGGCCTGGTCTCGGGACGTTCCCGGGCCGGGAGGCAGCAGTTCGTTCGTGGAACCGGATTCAAAGGGTGAAACAACAGCGGCGCCGGCGATCGAGCCGATAGCCGCCGTCAGAAGGGTTGTCAGAAGAATAAGAAAGAGCACTTTGGACGCTCTCATGTCGCCTCCAATGTCGTTTTGAAAGATGTACCTGTTTTTGCCCTGCGCGTTTCCCTGCGTGGTGCCCCTGCCGGCCGTTGGATGGTTCGAGATGACGGACTGCGCTGTCGAAGGTCGTAACAGAGGGACCGCGATCGGTGCCGGAGTCCGTTACCCGACTCGGACCGATTCGCATTGAGAGCTGCGAGTAATTCTGTCAGTAGCGATTCTTCGGTAGCCGTATCACCCCCTTACCTGTAGGCCGGTTGAAATCGCTCAGCCGGGCACGGCGAGCCCGCAAAGGCATACCGGCCGGTTGCCGACAACCGGATACAATAATGCTCAAAGACGTCAAAGTCTATGGCTACCTGGCTCAGGTGCTGGAGGGTGTC
>CAYPYM010000041.1:2172-11275 GCA_964414435.1 uncultured Ignavibacteriales bacterium
GTACATTAACAATGTTTCTCGATCAGTTCGATAACCTGCAGTAGTGATCAGATCCCTGCGATTTACTCTTCTACTATAAGCACTGGCCTTGCCGCTGTCAAGCCCAAACATGAATAACGTGGTCCACTTCTGCCGGTATTGCCCGCTGCCGCGCGGCATGGGGCCGTCCGATCGAGGGCCTTTCTTTTGACTGTCGCAAACGCCTGCCAGTGGTTATCTTGACAGTTCACCTGTCCATCACAGAGGAGATTCAGATGCTTCGGAGTCCCGACAATCCTATCCTGACCCGATCCGACATCCCGACCGCCGGGTCCGGTCTCGCCGATGTGACCTCGGTTTTTAATCCCGGGGCGGCCCGGGTCGGCGACGAGTATCGGCTGGTGTTGCGCGTGCAGGACCGCGGCCGGCGCACTCATCTGATGACTGCTCGCAGCCGCGACGGAGTTCGCTTCTCGGTGGATCTCAGCGAGATCCGGCCGCGCGGCCTCGACCGGATCGATCCCCCGCCGTATCATGTGTACGACCCTCGGGTTACGCAGATCGGAGATACCTGGTACATCATGGTCGCAATCGATCGCGCCACCGACTGCGTGCTGGGCCTGATCTCGACCGGAGATTTCGAGCAATTCGAATTCAGGGGGATCGTTTCCGAACCGAATATTCGCAACGGTGTGCTGTTTCCGGAGAAGGTCGGCGGCCGGTACCTGCGCCTCGAACGCCCCAATCGGGCCGACAATGCCGGGGTGCTTTCAGGCGACACGATCCGTTTGGCCGAGTCCGATGACCTGCTGACGTGGCGGACGGTCGGTCCGGTTATGAACGGGCGGCCGCACTATTGGGACGAACTGGTCGGTTCAGGACCGCCGCCGGTTCGCACCCGCGAAGGCTGGTTGCATGTCTATCACGGCGTGGCGACCCATTTTGCGAGTGTGAATATCTATCAGGCCGGGGCGGTGCTGCTCGATCTGGAGGACCCGAGCCGCGTTCTTGCGCGCACGCCGCAGAACATTCTCGAACCGCGCGAAATGTATGAACTGACCGGGCAGGTGCCGAATGTCGTATTCCCCGGCGGTATGATTGTCGAGCAGTACGATTCCGAGGGTTTCGCCGAGCAAAACAGCCGCGTGCTTCTCTACTACGGCGCCGCCGATACCTGTGTCGGTCTCGCTACCACGACCGTGGCGGAGCTTATCGCCGCCTGTCGCGAAGGAGCGTGACATCGATGAGACAACTTCCGTTTCGACACCTCGTGCCGTCACTCACTCTCGTCCTGTTGCTCCTTTCGGGCTTGCTCGTGGCCGGTTGTGCGTCGAAGAAGACTGCCGACAAGCCCGCTTCGGTGATCGAGACGAAATTCCCGACCCCGCAAATTCCGTACGCGCCGCTTACTTATGTCTGTTACCGGGCGAGTAAGCCGATCACGATCGACGGCATACCCGATGATGCGGCATGGAAGAGCGCGACGTGGGCAGGGCCGTTTGTCGATATCGAGGGCGATCTCAAGCCGGCCCCGCCGTTCGTGACGCGGGCGGCGATGCTCTGGGACGACAACTACTTCTATGTCACGGCCAAGTTGCAGGAGCCGCAGGTGTGGGGAACGCTGACCGAACGCGATGCGGTCATCTACCACGACAACGATTTCGAGGTGTTCATCGACCCCGACGGTGACACGCACGACTATTACGAGTTGGAAATCAACGCCCTCGGCACGGTCTGGGATCTGCTGCTCAAGAAGCCATATCGCGACGGCGGACCGGCCCTCAACGAGTGGGATATCAAGGGGCTCAAGGCGGCGGTGCATATCAACGGCACGCTGAATGATCCCAACGATGTCGACAGCGGCTGGACGGTCGAGCTGGCGTTCCCGTGGACGGCTCTTCGGGAGTACACGAACGTTTCGTCGCCGCCGCACGACGGCGACCGGTGGCGCGTGAATTTCTCGCGGGTTGAGTGGCAAACCGATGTCATCGACGGTGCGTATGTCAAGCGGACCGATTCGACCGGCAAGGACCTTCCCGAGGACAACTGGGTCTGGTCGCCGCAGGGGTTGATCGCGATGCACTACCCGGAGCGGTGGGGGATCGTGCAGTTCACGCAGACCGTTGCCGGTGAGGGCGAAACGCCGTTCGTGCCGGATCCGCTGGAGCCGGGCCGGGCGGCCCTTTTCGAATTGTATTATGCCCAAAAGGAATATCATGAACAACACGGCCGATGGGCGAACACGCTTGATAGACTCGGCGCCGACGTAACGCCGCCGAGCGGCTTTGTCTGGCCGCCGGAGATGGTCACTGACGGCGACGACTTTACGATCAGGCTTTCGCATAGCGACGACGACAGGGTGCTCGTGATTCGCCAGGATGGACGCTACACGCTCGAGACTGTTCACGTCGACTAACGGGGTAAACCAACGATGGTTCTGACAACATTCGACTGGATGATCGTGCTGATCGTGTTCGTGTTCATGGTCGCCTCGGTGGTCGCGAGCAGGCGGCTGATGCGAAGTGTCGCCGATTTCCTTGCCGCGGGGCGCTCGGCCGGCCGTTACGTGATCAGTGTCGCGAGCGGGATCGCCGGACTGGGCGCGATCACGGTGGTCGCCAATCTCGAGATGAACCTGATTGCGGGTTTCTCGATGGCGTGGTGGGGAATGACCATGTCGCTGGTGGTGCTGATCATCACGGTCTCGGGCTGGGTGATCTACCGTTTCCGCCAGACCCGCTGCCTGACCCTGGCGCAGTATTTCGAATTGCGCTACAGCCGCCGTTTCCGGGTTTTCGCCGGCATGATCTGTTTTCTTTCGGGGCTGATCAATCTCGGTATTTTCCCGGCGGTCGGGGCGCGGTTTTTCATCTACTTCTGCGGTCTCCCGCCGACCCTGCCGATTCTCGGTTTTCAGGCGTCAACCTTCGCCCTGATCATGGCGGTGCTGCTGGCGGTTTCGCTCTATTTCGTATTCGCCGGCGGCCAGGTGGCTATTATCGTAGCCGACTTTTTCCAGGGGATGTTCGTCAATATCGTGTTTGTCGGGATGATTATCTGGGCGTTTTTTGCGATCGACTGGGGGACGATCCAGCAGGCGCTGGCCGCCGCGCCGCCGGAAGCGTCGCTGATCAATCCATTTCACACCAGCCAGGTGAAGGATTTCAACTTCTGGTTTTTTCTGGTCGGGGTGTTCGGGGTGATGTACAACACGATGTCGTGGCAGGGGACGCAGGGATACAACGCGTCGGCCAAGAGTGCCCACGAAGCCAAGATGGGGAATGTCCTCTCGGCCTGGCGGATGCTGCCGCAGACGATCCTCTTTCTGTTCATCCCGATTGTCGCTTACACCCTGCTCAACCACCCCAGCTTCAAGGCGATTGCCGACACCGTGTCCTCGGCGGTGGCCGGGGCCGACACCGAGGCGATCCGCAACCAGCTCCGGGTGCCGATGGTCCTCCAGCACCTCCTCCCGCACGGCCTCATGGGGGCGTTCGTGGCGGTGATGCTGGCGGCCTTTATCAGCACGCACGATTCGTACTTGCACTCGTGGGGGAGCATTCTCGTGCAGGACGTCATCATGCCGCTGCGCCGGAAGCCGTTCACGACGAAACAGCACATCAATATCCTGCGCCTCGCGATCGGGTTCGTCGCGGTGTTTATTTTCTTCTTCAGTTTGATCTTCAAGCAGAGCGAGTATATCTTTCTCTTCTTCGCCATCACCGGCGCGATTTTCGCCGGCGGATCGGGCGCGGTTATTATCGGCGGGCTCTACTGGAAGCGGGGCACGACCGCGGCGGCGTGGGCCGCCATGATCACGGGATCATCGATCGCGGTCGGCGGCATCATCATCCACCAGCTGGTGGACGACTTCTTCATCAACGGCCAGTGGTTCTGGATGATCAGCATGTTCGGCGCGTCGGTGGTGTACATTACACTTTCGCTTCTCTCACGGCAGAAGCCGTTCGACATGGACAAACTCCTCAAGCGCGGCGCCTACGCCGTGCCGGATGAATCGAAGGTGGTCGAGGCGGTGCCGTCGAAAAGATGGAAGATTTTCGGGATGGGGAAGGAGTTCACCCGCGGAGACAAGATTATCTATATCGGCAACTACATCTGGACCGGCGCCTGGACGCTGGTGTTCATCATCGGTACGATCTACAACCTGTCGCATGAAGTCAGCAACGATTCCTGGATGCGTTTCTGGCGCATCTATCTGATCATACATGTGTTTGTCGCCGCGATCGTGATCGTCTGGTTTTCGATCGGCGGCTTCAAGGATCTCAAGGAGATGGTCGGTCGGCTGCGCACCCAGGCGCGCGACGACACCGACGACGGTTATATCGAGACCGAACCGGCCGAGTGACCGATTCGAGGAACAGTATGCACGAACAAGAAGAGAACCTGTATATCACGCGCATCGAGCGGTTTTTCCAGCGCCTCAAGGGGACCATTTTGGCCGAACGGGTGCCGATGAAAGCGCAGTACACGCCGGTACAGCAGGCGGTGCCGTTCAATCGGCTCTCGAATCTCGCCTATCGGAACGTCGCGGTCGGCGATATCTGGGGGCGGCGCTGGGAAAGCGCCTGGTTCCGCCTGAGCGGGACGATCCCGCCCGACTGGCACGGCGCTCCGCTGGTGGCCCATCTCGATTTCGGCGGCGAAGGTCTCGTGCTCGACCGCGAGGGGAATATCCTCCAGGGGATCAGTAATGGCTCGGTTTTCGATGCCGAGTTCGCCCGCGATATTGTCCGGCTCTCCGATGCCTGTGAGGGCGGTCGCGCGGTCGAGCTGTGGGTCGAGGCCGCCGCCAGCGGCCTGTTCGGCATGTTCACCGAGTTCGATCCGCCCCATGACTCGCCGATGCGGTACGGCAGATACGACGCGCGGGTGACGGCGATGGATCTCGCCCGATTCGATGAGGCGCGGTGGCAGCTCTGGCTCGATGTCCGCCTGATCCGCGGGCTGATTCGCGGTCTCGACGCGACCAGCGTTCGCCGGGCGCGATTGATTCACGCCGCCAACGACATGATCGACGCCTACAGCACCGGAAGCAGTGTCGAGGAATGCCGGGCGATTCTGCGGGAGACGTTGCCGGCGGGCGCGGCGCCGTCGGCGCTGACCGTCACGGCGATCGGTCATGCCCATATCGACACGGCCTGGCTCTGGCCGGTGCGCGAGACGATCCGCAAGTGCGCGCGGACGTTCGCGTCGCAACTGTCGCTGATCGACCGCTTCCCGAACTACATTTTCGGAGCGTCGCAGGCGCAGCACTACGCGTTTGTGAAAGAACACTACCCGCAGCTCTACGCCCGCATCAAGGAGGCGATCGCGCGGGGGAGATGGGAGGTGCAGGGAGGCATGTGGGTCGAGGCCGACTGCAACCTGATCTCGGGCGAATCGATGGTGCGGCAGATCGTGCACGGCAAGAATTTTTTCCGCGACGAATTCGAGGTCGAGGTCGACAACCTCTGGCTGCCCGACGTATTCGGCTACTCGGCGGCGCTGCCGCAGATCCTTCGCAAGAGCGGGATCGACTACTTCCTCACCCAGAAGATTTCGTGGAACCAGTTCAACAAGTTCCCGCACCATACGTTCGCGTGGCGCGGTATCGACGGCAGCGAAGTGATTTCGCATTTCCCGCCGGAGGATACCTACAACAGCCAGCTCGAGGCCGATTCACTCATCCGCGCCGAGAAGAACTTCGCCGAGAAAGCGTATCTAAACGAATTCGTGAGCCTGTTCGGGGTCGGCGACGGCGGCGGTGGACCGAAAGAAGACCAGATTGAGCTCGGCCTGCGCCAGGGCGATTGTGAAGGGGCACCGAAACTTCAATTCGGCACCGCGCGTGACTACTTCCACCGTCTCGAGGCGCATCGCGGCGAACTGCCGGTGTGGGCCGGCGAGCTGTATCTGGAGCTTCATCGGGGCACCCTCACCACGCAGGCGGTGATCAAGAAGTACAATCGACAGCTGGAACAGCACCTTCGTCTGGCCGAAATGCTCCACTCGTGCGGGGCGATGGACAGGTACCCAGCGGAAGAACTCGACCGAATCTGGAAGACGGTCCTGTTGAACCAGTTCCACGACATCATCCCCGGTTCGAGCATTACGATGGTATACGAAACCGCCCGGATAGAACTGGGCGAAGCACTCGATGCTGCCCACAAGCTGATCGAGCGGGCGTCGAGCGAGACCGAACCGGACCCTGATATTTGCACGGTGTTCAACGGTACCTCAGCGATTTACGATGGCCCGGTGGAACTGCCCGAGGGATGGGCGGGGGCAACAGGCGACGGTGTTACCGAGGTGCAGGGCGAAGAGTTCGGCGCGGTGGCGTCGGTCCGCATCGAGCCCTATTCGTTTGCGACACTTCGCCGCGGTGAGAGTGGAACGCCGGTCGAGTATGGCGAAGACCTCGTGCTCGAAAACGACTGCGTGCGCTATGAGTTTGAACGCGACGGGACGATTCTTACGGCGTGGGACAAGGAAGCCGGCTGCTATCTGCTCGATCCGAACGAGCCGGGGAACCTGTTCGCCCTCTACGAGGATCGCCCCAACGACTGGGACGCCTGGGATATCGACATCTTCTACGAGCGCACCGCGCTGGAAACACCCGAACCGGCCAACGCGTGGTCGCTCGGTGTCGGCCCGGTGCGCGCCGGACTTTGTTTCGAGGTGAAGGTCGGGCAGTCGACAATCATGCAGCGGGTTTATCTGCCGTCGGGGGGTCGTCAGCTTACCTTCCGCACGAATGTCGCCTGGCGCGAGAAGCACAAGATGCTGCGGGTATCGTTCCCGGCGGCGGTAGCAGGTGATCGGGCCACGTTCGACATTCAATACGGTTACGTGCGGCGCAACACGCACCGGAACACCTCGTGGGATACGGCGCAGTTCGAGACGGTCGGACATCGCTACGCCGACCTGTCGCGCGGCGATCTCGGTGTCGCACTGCTCAACGACTGCAAGTACGGTTACAAAGTGCACGATAATCGCCTCGACCTCTGCCTGCTTCGGGCGCCCACCTATCCCGACCCCGACGCCGATCAGGGCGAACATGAATTTACTTACAGCCTCCTGCCGCATCCATACGACCATGTTCGCGGCGGCGTGATAACCGCGGCGGCCCATCTCAACGGCGGAGTCGCCGTACTGCCGGGGTTCAAGCCGGCGCACGATCGACTGCCGTGGCGGGTTGCCGGCGAAGGCCTCTCACTCGAGGTCGTCAAGAAGGCGGAGAAGGAAGACTGCCTGGTCCTTCGGATCGTCGAAACCAACGGGCAGCGTTCGATTGGTCGGCTCGAGATCGACGACAAATCGGCGACGCTGGTGGGGACCGACCTGATGGAGTGGACCGACGGCGAGCAATTCTCCTGCGCCGAGCCGCTGCCGCTGGAACTGGAGCCGTTCGAGATTGTCACATTCAAATTGAAATCGAAGAAGGAAGCGAGTGATGAGAAATAATGCAGGTCGCGCGAAGCGAGTCCTGAAAGCACTTCCCTTTCTGCCGGTATTATTGATCGTCATGCCGGTTGGCGGCGCGACGGCCGAGCCGGCAACGGTAACAGTATTCGATGGCACCAATCTCTACTTCTCGCAGGACAGCGCCGGCAAATTCGACACGCCGGCTGTCACGGCCGAGGACAACGGTCGCGAATCCATGACGACGGTCACCCTGCCGCCGTATCAGGGCCCGGTACGGATTACGGCCCACCTTGCGCTGCACCCGATCCCGGTTGACGAGCAGACGGTTGCCGACAAGTGGGATCGCGCCGGGGATATCCGCCTCGTGCAGGCCGACGGACCCGATATCGAGGTTGTCAAGTTCGTTACGTCCTACGGCGGCGAGACCGCGTACGATGTGGACGTTTCACAACTGGCGCCGCTGCTGCAGGGGAAATGCACCTTTCGGGCGTTTATCGACACGTGGGTGAATCCCGCCTGGACGCTTGATTTCAGCCTGACATTCGAGCCGGACACCGAGGCGACCGACATCTCGTGGGTCTGGGCGCGCGGAATCTACTTCGAGCCGTCGTACGACACCCGCCATGTCGACGACACCGGCATGACCGTTACGGTGAACGTTCCCGACGGTTTTGACCGGGTACTGCTCTACTATCTCGTGTCGGGGCACTGCACCGACGGCCGCGATGCCGACGAATTCGTGCAGAAGGACAACGTAATTTCGGTGGACGATGTCGTCGTCTACCGGTTTCGCCCGTGGCGCGACGACTGCCGTCAGTTCCGCGACATCAACCCCTACTGCCGGCGCTGGTCGGATGGGTACTGGTCATCGGATTACAGCCGCTCCGGATGGTGCCCCGGCGACGTGGTGCTGCCGATCGAATTGGATCTCACCGATCATCTGACACCCGGAAAGCACACGGTGCGGTTCGTTGTCGAAAACGTTCGGCCGGTCGATGGAGCCGGCAACTACGGTTACTGGCGGTTGTCGAGCTATCTGATCGGCTGGAAGCGGAACGGTGAGTGAGGACGGTCTGATTGTGCTCCCGTTGATTCCATATCCGCAGCAGGTGCATGAAGGGGAGGGAGCCTTCGTGCTGCGTGATCGCGCGACGGTTCTCTTCAGTGGTGCTGTCCCCACAGCGGTGGCGAACTTGCTGATCGGCCGGATAGCCGACTCCACCGGCGTTCACCTTCAACCGACTGACGACACCGTCCAGGTTGTCCTGTCCATTTCCGATCGAACGAGAATCCACCGGGGGAACGAATCGTACGAGCTGACCATCACCCCTGAGCTCATCCGGATCGCGGCCGCCGATGAAAACGGCCTTCGGCACGGCGTGACGACATTGCTCCAACTGGTGGAGCGGACCAACGACGGCGCGCTTGTCCCCGCGGTTGAGATCGAGGACTGTCCCCAGGACCCGTGGCGGGGCTGCCATCTCGATGTCTCCAGGCACTTTTTCGAAATTGACTTCGTGAAGAAGTTCATCGATCTGCTTGCTCTCCACAGACTCAATCGCTTCCACTGGCATCTCACCGACGATCAGGGCTGGCGAATCGAATCGAAGCGGTTTCCTCGTTTGACCGAGACTGGTGCGTTCCGTCGAGAAGAAGACGGCGAGCGCTACGGCGGCTTCTATCCGCAGGAGCAGATTCG
>CAYPYM010000042.1:0-11235 GCA_964414435.1 uncultured Ignavibacteriales bacterium
GGTCGACCTCTCGATCGACCTCAACGGCTACAACCGCGAAGGCCGCGAGAATTTCCCGCTGATCGCCGAGTACCTCACTCAGATTCGCGCCTTCCCGGAACTGCGCAAAGAGATCCGCCGGGCCATCGACGACACCGGCGAAATCAAAGACTCCGCCTCGCCCAAGCTGAAGCAGGTGCGGGCCGAATTCGCCGACAGCAAACGCCGCATCATCGGCCGCCTCACCTCGATCCAGGCCGAACACCCGCGCCAGGCCGGCATGGCCGACGACGTCGTCACGATGCGCAACGGCCGCTACGTCATCACCATCCCGTCGAGCCAGTACCGCAGCAACATGGGCATCCTCCACGACCGCTCCCAGACCGGCGCGACGCTCTATGTCGAACCGCAGGAGACGGTCGAACTGAACAACCGTCTCGGCCTGCTCATGCAGGAGGAACGCCTCGAGATCGACCGCATCCTCCGCGCCATCACGGCCGAGATCGCCCAGCGCTCCGAACCGCTGTTGGAAAACACAAGGCTGATCGGGCGTCTCGACGCCATCTACGCCTGCGCCGCCTTCTCCAAAGAGACTCGCGGCAGCCGCCCGGCCATTGCCGAGGAAGCGTCGCTCGACCTGCTCGATGCCCGCCATCCGCTGTTGATCGTAAAAGCCGAGGATTTCGAAACGGTCGTCCCCAACTCGATCGCGCTGACCGACACGCGCCAGGCGATCCTCATCACCGGCCCGAACACCGGCGGCTAGACGATTCTGCTCAAAACGGTCGTTCTCGCCGTGCTCATGGCGCAGTCGGGCTTGCACATCGCCGCCGGCGAGAAATCAAGTGTCGGGATATTCGAACATATGTTCGCCGATATCGGCGACGAACAATCGATCGAACTGTCCCTCTCGACCTTCTCGTCGCATATCGGGAATATCGTGCGGGGCATTCACAAAGCGTCGGCCAAGACCCTCCTCCTCTTCGACGAAATCGGCGCCGGAACCGACCCCAAGGAAGGTTCGGCCCTCGCCGAAGCAATCATCCTCTACGCCCTCAGGCGGGGCGCCCGGATGCTCGTCACGACCCACTACTCGCAGCTCAAAACGCTGCCGATGGATCACGCCGAGATGGAGAATGCGTCGCTCGAGTTCGACCGCAAGACGCTTGCCCCGACCTACCGTCTCCAGCTCGGTCTGCCCGGTTCGTCGTACGCGATCGAAATCGCCACGCGTCTCGGCCTGCCGCGGCCGATCTGCGACAGCGCCTCGCACCTGGTCGGATCGGGCGAGAAGTCGCTCGCCAATCTGATCTCGTCGCTTGAAAGCGAACTGGCCGTCGTGCGCAAAGACCGGGCCGAACTGACCGACCGGCTCGACGAAGCCCGCCGCCTCGAAGAGCAGTACAAAACGCAGGTCGAATACCTGACCAAACACGCCGACGACGAAAAGCAGAAAGCGCTCGCCGAGACCGAGAAGTTCCTCGATGAGACCCGCCGCGATATCGAACAGCTCGTTGCTCAAATTCGATCCAGTCAGGCCGATCCCGACTCGGTCAAGGAATTCCACCGCACCATCCGCGAACGCGGCCGCGCCCTGCGCAAGATGCAGGCGGCGACACAGGAACCGGCCGGACCGCCCGACCGCTTCGAGGTCGGCGATCGGGTTGAGATTATCTCGCTCGGCCAGAAAGGCGAGATCGAATCGCTCATCGGCGACGAACGCGCCCGGGTGAAAGTGCGCAACATCCACACGACCGTTGATATCCGCAACCTGCGTAAACTCGATGAATCGGGTGCGACGCCGATGGCCGGCACGAGGGGAGCGACCCGTGCCACGGTCCAGCAGGCCGAAACGCCCGAGATCCACCTGCGCGGCATGACCGCCGAAGAAGCGATTGACGCCCTCGAAAAATATCTCGATCGTGCGGTGCTGGCCGGGCTGACCCAGGTCTATGTCGTGCACGGCAAGGGGACCGGCGCGCTGCGGCGGGCGCTCACCGAATATCTCCAGGGCCACCCCGAGGTGGCCTCGGTGCGCCTGGGCAACTGGAACGAGGGGGGCGCCGGGGTGACGATCGTAAAGCTGAAGGAATAGGATGATTCCTCCCGAAACAATCGAGCAGGTTCGTCAGGCGACCGATATCGTCGCGCTCCTCTCGGAGTATATCCAGCTCAAGCGGCGCGGTCAGCGGTATCTCGCCGTCTGCCCGTTCCACACCGAGAAGACGCCGTCGTTCTCCGTCTCCCCCGACCGCCAGCTTTACTATTGTTTCGGCTGCCACAAGGGCGGCACGGTATTCACCTTCCTTCAGGAACACGAGGGCATGTCGTTCGCCGAAGCGGTTCGATTCCTCGCCCGAAAGGCGAATATCACGATCCGCGAGGAGCGCGAATCCGATGCCCGCCGGGAGATTGTCGAACGCATCGCCTTCGCCAACCAGGTCGCCCTCGAGTATTTCCGCCGGGTGCTCGACAGCCAGCGGTACGCCAATATCAAGACCACCTACCTCCATCGCAAACGCGGCATCGAACCGGAGACGATGGATCAATTCCAGCTCGGTCTCGCCGGTGAGGAATGGGACGGCCTCATTCGATTCGCCCGTTCCAAAGGCCTCACACCGAACGACCTCACCGACTGCGGCCTCGCTCTCTACTCGGAGAAGTCCGGCAAACACTTCGACCGCTTCCGCCAGCGCCTGATCATCCCGATCTTCAATCTCAGCCAGAAACCGATCGCCTTCGGCGGCCGCACCCTCAAGAAAGGCGAACCGGCCAAGTATATCAACTCGCCCGAAACGGCCCTCTACTCCAAGAGCAACGTGCTGTTCAACCTCAATTTCGCCAAGGACGCTATCCGCGAGGCCGACTCGGTCTTCGTAGTCGAGGGATATTTCGATGTCATCTCGCTCTGGCAGGCCGGAATCAAAAATGTCGTGGCGTCCTCGGGAACCGCTTTCACCCCGCAGCAGGCACGCCTGCTCGCGCGATTCGCCGAGGAAGTCTACCTCTTTTTCGACGCCGACTCCGCCGGCCGAAACGCCGCGATGCGGTCGGTCGATATCCTTTACGACGCCGGACTCGAGGTCCGCGTCGTCGTCGCGCCGCCCGGCGAAGACCCCGACTCGGTGGCGCGCGAGTTCGGGCGCGACCGGATCGATGAATTGCGGCACGACGCCCTCGGCTATATCCCATTCCGGGTGCAGGATGTCGATGTCCGCTCGGCCGGGATCATCGGGCGCGAGAAACTGGTGAAGGAATTCGGTGCGCTCGGTGCGCGGATCGGGGATCCGACCCGGCGCTCGCTCTTTTTCGAGGAAGCCGCCAACGTGCTCGGCGTCGAGATTGAACTGCTCAAGCAGGTCGCCGACGGCACCCCGGCCCCGCCCCCGCCGGCCGACACCGCTCCCACCGCGTCGCGCAAGCAGAACCCGGTCGAGCTTCATCTGCTCTCGATCCTGTTCCACAACCCGGGGTCCATCGACACCATCTTCGAGAAACTCACCGCCGACGATTTCAGCACGCCGGAACTCGCCCGCCTCTACGGCGCGATGGCCCAGCAGTACCGGGTGAGCGGCACGGTCGACGCCCGCGTGCTGGTCGACACCGCCGCCCAGGATCGCGGCTTCGTGTCGGTGATAACGTCGGCGGCGGCGATCGAATGGGAACCGGACCACGTCGATGCCGAGGCGCGACAACTGCTCAAGCGGCTGCTCGATGAAAAGAAAAAGCGGCTTCGCGACCGGCTCAAAGATCAACTGGCGACGGCCGAAGCGGCCGGCGATCAGGACGAGGCCAGACGGATTCTGGAAGAACTCAAGAGTCAGGGGCTCTGATGCTCCGCACACTGATCCTCGAAAACATCGCGCTCGTAGAAAAAGCGTCGCTGGCGCTCGAACCCGGCCTGACCGTCCTCACCGGCGAAACCGGCGCGGGCAAGTCGGTCATCGTGCAGGGCCTCTCCCTCGCTCTCGGCGGCCGCGCCGAGAAAGAATACATCCGCCACGGCGCCGACTCCGCCATCGTCGCGGCAGTCTTCTCCGACCCGTCCGACGGCCGCGACACCGCCGTCATGCGCGAGATCAATCTCACCGGCAACGCCCGGGTCAGGATCGACGATTCCCCCGCCACCGTCACGCAACTGAAAGAACTGGTCGAGCCGATGGCTCAGATCCTCGGCCAGCATGCCGGCCAAATGCTCATGAACGAGGACAACCACCTCGAGTTCGTCGACACCTTCGCCGGCTTGCTTCCCGAACGCGACGCCGTCGCCCGCCTCTTCGGCGAATGGCGCCGCGCCGCCGATGAACTCAAGCGCATCCGCCGCCGCCGTGACCAGCTCGCCGCCGAACGCGAACTGCTTCTCTTCCAGAAACACGAGATCGAACAGGCCGCCGTGCGCATCGGCGAAGAGGAAGAACTCGAAAACGAGCGTCGCATCCTTGACTCTGCCCGCGACCTCATGGAATCGGCCACGCAAATCACCGAGGCTATCGGCGGCGACGACACCAGCGTGCTCACCATGCTCGCCGCCGCCCGCAAGGAACTCGACAAAATGGCCGAGATCGACAGCACCCTCGAAAAGCAGTCCGAACTCCTGGCCGATCTCGACTTCCAGCTCGAGGACCTCCGCCGCTTTATCGAGCAGTACGGCTCCGGCGTACAGGACGACCCCGCGCGGCTCGAAGAGATCAACCTGCGGCTCGACGAGCTGTATAACCTGCGGAAGAAATACGGCGGCTCCGAGGAAGCAATCCTCGCCACCCTCGACCGCATCAACACCCGGCTCACCGACCGACCCGACACTGATAGTCTCATCAGCACACTTGAGAAGGATACCGACAAGCATTACAAAGCCTACTCGGCCAAGGCGGTCCGGCTCACCGACTCACGCCGCGCCGCCGCCGCCAAACTCGAAAAGCTCGTGATCGCCGAACTGAAAGAACTCGCCATCGACCGCGCCGATTTCCGTTGCGACTTCATCTACGAGGACGACGAAAGCGGCGTGATTCTGGAGGACCGCGCCGTCCGGCCGTATGAATTCGGCCTCGAACGCATCCGCTTCCTCTTTTCCGCCAACCCGGGCGAGCCCCTCAGACCGCTGGTCAAGACCGCCTCGGGCGGAGAGGTGTCGCGCGTTCTGCTCGCGCTCAAGACGGCGGAACTGCGCAACCGCGGCCTGCAGCACTCGCTGCTCGTGTTTGACGAGGTCGATGTCGGCATCGGCGGACAGACCGCCAACGAGGTCGCCCGCAAACTCAAGAAGCTCTCCGACCACTGCCAGGTACTCGTGATCACCCACCTGCACCAGATCGCCCGCCTTGCCGATCATCACTTTGTCGCCGAGAAGTCGGTGATCAAAGGTAAGCGCACCGTCATCACGGTGCGTAAGCTCGACCGTGAGGGCGTCGCCGCCGAACTCGACCGCATGGTCGCCCTGCCCGAACCGAACGCCTGATTCCCCCAAAACGAAACGGCCGCCCCTTCCGGAGCGGCCGTGCAAATGTCTCGAGTCGTGCCCCGGCGTTACAGGCATTTGAGCGCGTCACCACCGTTGAACAGGTACCAGACGAAATAGGTGATATCCGCGATGTTGAACGTCGCATCGCCGTTGACGTCGACAGCCCCCGGATTCGACGGCGCCGGACCGCCCTGGAAGATATAGGCCACCATGAACGCAACGTCGGCAATGTTCGGATCCTGGCCGTCGCCGTTGGCGTCACCGCAAAGCATGTCGTTCACGTACGCGGCAAACGCCGGCGTATAGTCGCTCCACACCCCGTCGGCATACCAGCGGACCCGCCAGTAGTAGACTTCATCGAGATTCAGCGGCGCACTCGTGGCATACTGCGGAACGCTCAGGCCGGTCTCGTCCACGAGCAACGTGGGCGACGAGAAGTCATAGGTTCCGTCGAGCTGGAACTCATACATGTCGGGCGCGACACCTCCCGGCACCAGCCCGCCCCAGTCGAACACCGGCGTCTGGCCGTTGGTGGGCGCTCCCGAGGCCGGACTGATCGCCGACGATGCTTCAAACGGATAGGTGAAGACAATCGGCGAACTCGGCGTCGGGTAATGGCGGAACAGCACCGCCTGCGTGCCGTCGGACAGCGTCACGTCGGCATCGAAAGTCGCGGCCCGCGCGGCGCCCGGTGCGGCGTCGATCAACAACTGATAATCGCCGTACGATGCTGTCGGTTCGAACGCTGCTTCATCGAGCGTGCCGTCGGCGTTGATGTCCCGCCGAATGTGCTTCGCCCCGGCCGCGGTCGTGATCAGGCGCGAAACCTCGAACGATCCCGGTGTCTCCAACGCCAGCGTCGCCCCGTAGCCGGTCACGGTCATCGACTTGCCCGAAAGCTGCGGATCGGGCGCCCCGTTGACGAGTCCGATCAGGGTGTCACCCCACGGCAGCCCGCCGCCCGCGACAAAGTCCGGGTTGCCGTCACGGTCGAGATCCTCTTCGCAGAGCGCGAAGGTGATCGAGTCGGTCTCGAAACTGCGGGCGAACGACCACGTGAAATCACCGGCGCCGTCCCCGAGAAACACCTCCATCTCATGTGTCGAACCGTTGGCAATCGCGAAATCGAGCTCGCCGTCGCGATCGACATCGGTCACGGCCATGAGATACGAGGTACCGCACACGCTGAACGTGTCGGTCGAGGCGATACTCCCGGCGCCGTCGCCGAACGCGACCGTCACCACGCTTCGCCAGTAATCGTTGGACGTGCACCTGTCGATGCCGATCAGCGGCGTGATTGTCGCGAAATCGGGGTAGCCGTCCCGGTTGAAATCAGCCAGCGCCTTGGCGGTCGAAACCGACACACTGCCCTGGCCGGTGATCACGCTGTCCGATGCCGTGAACGTTCCGGTACCGTCGTTCAGCAGCAGCCAGACGTACGGTCCGCTCGTCACGGCGATGTCGTCGTCACCGTCAAGATCGAAATCCGCCACCGCGCCGCCGTCAATATTGCTGATCGGCAGGGAGTCAATGGTCGGGAAGCCGCCCGACCCGTCACCGAAATAGATGTCGCCGGGGGTTACGACAACGTCGAGATAGGTGTCGGCGTTGAAGTAACCGGTGATGATTCCGCGGTAGTTCGACGTCGGACTGCCTACCGTGCTTACGGTAAACGTGCCGTCGCCGTTGTTCAGCCAAACCCGGAGTGTGCCCGCGGTGATCGCTATCACATCGAGATAGCCGTCGCCGTCGACGTACCCGGTGGCAAACGCCGTCATGGGATCGGCATTGAGCTGGGACGGTGTGGCGAAGCTCCCGTCGCCGTTGCCCCACGCGATATACGTACCGTGCATCCAGCCCGAGAAGATGAGATCGGGATATCCGTCGTTGTCGAAATCACCGGTGGTTTGATACAGCATATCGACGAAGTCACTCTTGACCAGAGTGAACGGCACCGCGTCGGCCGCCTGGTCGGTCGTCACATACCGGTGGCCGTTAAAGGGCTCGAAGCCGAGGGCCCGGATGTCGATCGGAGCATCCGAGGCCGCTCCCACACCCACGGCCGCGATCAGCCCACAGAACACGAGCAGAGCCAGTTTCCTGTACATAGCTGGACCTCCTGTCAATTCCCCCGGCGCACGCAATGTCGGCGCCTGTTCCCCAATTGCCGGGTGCGGTTAGAGATGATAGATTGATGCGTCTACCAACAATTTACACGCCGACCAACGCACGGTCAACGCATTTTCCGGTTCCTGCGTCTAAACTTCCCCGTCGCAGATTTTGCTTGCCAGCGACGCTCAAAACAGGTCATATTGTCTCCGCGATCACCATATTTAATCAGGGACATTCACAACCAATCACATTCCGTAGATCGAAAGAGAGACGAGGCACTATGGGAATGATCAAGGAATTCAGGGAATTCGCCGTCAAGGGCAACGTCGTCGACATGGCCGTCGGCATCATCATCGGCGCCGCCTTCGGCACCATCGTCAAGTCGCTGGTGGCCGATGTCATCATGCCGCCGATCGGGCTGCTGCTGGGTAATGTCGACTTCTCGAACCTGTTTATCGTGCTGAAACAGGGCGCGACGGCCGGTCCGTACGCGACCGTCGCCGACGCCTCCACCGCCGGCGCCGTCACCCTCAACTACGGTGTCTTCATCAACACCGTCATCAGCTTCATCATTGTCGCCTTCGCCGTCTTCATGGTGATCAAGAGCATGAACCGGATGAAGCGCAAAGAAGAAGCCCCCGCCCCGGCGCCGGCCACCACCACCGAGTGCCCGTTCTGCTACTCGACAATCGCGATTCAGGCGACCCGCTGCCCCAACTGCACCTCGGAATTGAAAAGCGCCTGACAGCCTTGCTTCCGATCCATGATCACGTTCTGCCGGGCGGGTTTCCCGCCCGGCTTCTTTTGAATCCGCCTGATCCCATTCCCGGTCCCCTTCGGAAAACCGCTTGCCCGGACAGTCGACTTTCCATAGGTTGCGGTACTGATAGTTCCCCGGATCACACCGGCTGAGAAATTGGATCCCTGTTGCGATAACGACGTTTCTGAGGAGGCATTTGTGAAATTGACGTTGGGGCGAGTAATCCTGGGCCTGGCCGTTCTGCTGGCCCTTCTGGTCGGCTGCGGCGGCCAGAAAGCAGTCCAGACCGGCGACACGGTACGGGTTGCATATGTCGGCACCCTCGATGACGGTACCGTGTTCGACAGCACCGACACCGGCGATTATATCGAGTTCGTCGTCGGCAACCACCAGGTGATCCCGGGGTTCGAAAGCGCCGTCATCGGCATGAAGCCCGGTGAAACCAAGGAGGTCACGCTCTCGTCCGATGAAGCCTACGGACCGCACCGGCCCGAACTGACTCACGAAATCCCCCGGAGCACCTTCCCCGACAGCATCGTTCCCGAGGTCGGCATGACCCTCAATATTCCTCAGGCCGATGGTCGCCAGATCCCTGTGCGAATCACCGACATCAAGGACGACAGCCTGGTCGTCCTCGACGCCAACCATCCGCTGGCGGGCCAGACCCTCCACTTCAAGCTGACGCTGGTTGAAATCGTCCCCAAGCCCGAGTAGACGGATTATTCGCACCTGCCGATTCCGCGGGTCGCCTCCTCACGGACGCGACCCGTTTTTTTGACAATCCGGCCGTGTTCCGCCAAGCCTCCAACTGGCATGAAACCTGTTGGCCGACAATGCCGTATACCGAACGAAGCCGGATTTCTCCTCTTTTTTTTTGAATTCCGGCCACCGACCTTGAATATTCTCCCCGAGGCCCGGTAATACGGTCAAGAAGGAAAAACTACGATGTGTACGGATACGGCACTGGTTATGGAAATCGTTGCAGGCGACAAGCAGGCCCTCGGCAAGCTGGTCGAGCGGCACAAAAAACTGGCCTATCGCTGGGCGCTCGGGCTGGTCGGTAACAAGGACGACGCCTTTGATATCTCTCAGGAGGCGTTTCTCCGCGTCTACCGCTCGGCCAAAACGTTCGACAGCAGCAAGCCGTTTCTCCCCTGGTTCTACACGATCATCTCGAATCTCAGCCGCTCCTGGCTCCGCCGCCGGTCGGCGACCGAGAGCCGGGCGGTCGATCTCGACGATGTCTCGTTTTTGCTGGTCGATGAGGCCACGCCGGAACAGGAGTACGCCCGCAAGGAGATGGTCGCGAGGCTTCGTAAGGCGCTTCTGAAGCTTCCCTTCAACGACCGCGAAATCATCATGCTGCAGCATTTCCGCGGCATGTCGTACGACGAGATCGCCGACCTGCTCGGGATTCCCCGCGGGACGGTGATGTCGAGACTGTATTACGCCCGAAAGAAACTGGCCAATGAAATGAGGCACCCCGATGCGTAAGGAGCATATCCGAGAGCTGTTGGCGGGCTATGTCGACAACGAGCTGAGCGAGGAGGAAAGAGCCGCAGTCGACCAGGCCCTCGCCGAGGACGCCGAACTTCGGGCCGAACTGGAGGAGTTTCGTAACTTGAAAACGGTAACCGGCATGGCGCAATATGCGGACCTCCCGCTCGAGGTCTGGGAAACATACTGGCAGTCGCTCTACCGCAAGCTTGAACGCGGTATCGGCTGGATCCTGATGTCGCTGGGGGCCATTCTGCTGCTCGGGTTCGGACTTTACCACGCCTTTGAACAGATGTATCTTGATCCCGAACTTCCGCTCTGGGTGAAGCTCGGCGTGACCGGCGTCGCCGGCGGCGCCGTTGTACTGCTGGTATCCTACGGCCGGCAGCGCTACTTCGCCTTCAAGCGGGATCGCTACCGGAGGGTCCTCAGGTGATCATCACGACGTCCGATTATATCGCGCACAAGAAAATCGTCAAAACGATCGGTCTTGTGCGCGGTAACACGATCCGGGCGCGGCATATCGGCCACGATATCGCCGCCAAATTCCGCAATATCGTCGGCGGCGAGGTCCAGAACTACACCAAGCTCATCGCCGAATCCCGCGAGCAGGCGCTCGACCGCATGGTCGAGGAGGCCCGCTCCCTGGGCGCCGACGCCATCATTATGATGCGCTTCGCCACTTCCGAGATCATGGAAGGCGCCGCCGAAATTCTCGCCTACGGCACCGCCGTAATAACCGAAGACGAGTAGTCCCGCTCGAATGCCGGGCGACCCCGCCCGGCAGCCGCGTGGCGACCCCGCCCGCGCTCTTGACTTTCGGCGGCGACACCGTTTATTGCGGCCATGCAAAAAATCGAGTCACCCAGTCCGTTTAGCCGCTACCTCCCCCCCCGCCCCTACCTCTACCTGCTCGGCCTGTTTGTCGCCGCGATGGTCATCTTCACCATCCTGCGCCTGATCTTCGCCCTCTCCTTCTGGGAACAGCTTAACCACCCCGGCCTCGTCCGCCTCCTGACCGCCTTCGTGATCGGCCTCCGCTTCGACCAGATCGTCGTCCTCGTCGTGCTGATCCCACCGCTGCTGGTGCTGCCGTGGCTGCGCGGCCGATCGCGCTGGCCCAACGGTCTGACCGTCGTCTATACCGGCATCGTCTTTCTGGCCGCCTTCATCCTCTGCCTGGCCGATATCCGCTTCTACGCCGAATTCGACGCCCATCTGAATTTCCATGTCTTCGACTATCTCTCCGAGGGAGCCTACGGCTGGAATCTCGTCCTGGGCGATCCGATGTTTTACGCCTTTATGGGAACCGCCCTCGCCCTGACCGCCCTGTTTGTGCTTGCCGCCCTGTGGCTCGGCCGACGGCTGCGGCGGGTGCCGTACCGCCGAAGCCGGCTCAATACCGGCGTCTATTTTGTCGTCGCCCTCG